>JBCCYI010000013.1:0-33664 GCA_039189975.1 Pseudomonadota bacterium | reverse complement strand
TGGTGGCGCCGATCCCGGTTCCGGCCAAGAACGTGTTTTGTGTCGGGCGCAACTACATGGAGCACATCGCCGAGGGCGAGCGCGCCCAGAACACCAAGGTTGGGGTGACCGAGGTGCCGGTGTTCTTCACCAAGCCGCCCACGGCCGTCACCGGCCCGGGCGCGGCCGTCCCGCTCTTTCCCAGCGTCTCCAGCAAGGTGGATTACGAGGTCGAGCTCGCGGTCATCATCGGCAAGGCCGGGCGCAACATCGCGCCGCAGGACGCGTTCGACCACATCTTCGGCTATACGATCGTCAACGACATCACCGCGCGTGACGTGCAGCGGCGCCACGGCGGGCAGTACTTCAAGGGCAAGGGCCTCGACGGGTCCTGCCCGATGGGTCCCTGGATCGTCACGAAGGACGAGATCGCGGACCCGCACGCGCTGGCCATCCGCTGTTCCGTCAATGGCGAGCTGCGCCAGAACGGCACGACGCGCGACATGATCTTCGACATTCCGACGCTGATCGCCTCGCTCTCGGAGGGGCTCACGCTGCAGCCCGGCGACGTGCTCGCCACGGGCACGCCCTCCGGCGTCGGCTACGCGATGGAGCCGCCCTGTTTTCTCGCCGACGGGGACACCGTCACCTGCGAGGTCGAGGGCATCGGCACGCTGACCAACGTGATGGCGACGGCCGAAGGCGCGTCGCGCCAGGTCGCCTGACACAAAGACCGCGCGGCCCTCCAAAGGACCGCCGCACCCACGCGAAACCACATCCAGGGAGGAATGGAATGAACGTTTCACAGCTATTGAGCCAGGGCCTGCGCACCGCCGCCGCCGCGGCCGCACTCGCGCTGACCGCCGGTGGCGCCGTCGCGCAGGATCTGCGCGACATCACCTTCGTGCAGCCGAGCCCGTCGGCCATCAACTCCTTCCCCGTCTTCGTCGCCATCGGCGAGGGGTTCTTTGAGGAGGAAGGGCTGAACGTGACGGTCGAGGCAATCAACGGCTCGGGTGCCGTGTTGCAGGCGCTCTCCGCCGGGCAGGCGCATTTCGGCCGTCCTGGCCCCGGCCCGCTGATTGCGGCGCGCGCGCGCGGGGTCGATGCGGTGCACATCTACAACGTTGCGGCCCGCAGCAACTTTGGCATCGCGGTGCCCGTCGATTCCGAGGTCCAGTCCGTTGAGGAGCTGCGCGGCAAGGTCGTCGGCACCGGCACGGCGGACGGCGCCGAGGTCGGCTTCGCGCGGAATGTCATGACGGGCGCCGGGATGAGCGACGGCACGGACTACGAGTTCCTCACCGTCGGCGATGGCGGACCGGCCACGGCGGCTTTCCTCAACGAGGAGATCGACGCTTACTCCGCCTCCACCGCCGACACCGCGATCCTGAACCAGCGCGGCATGGCCGTGCGCGACATCACACCCGCCGAGTTCGGCCGCTTCTTCGGCAACGGCATCGCCACGATGGGCGACACGATCCGCAACGATCGCGAGCTGGTCGAGGCCTGGAGCCGCGCCTTCGCCAAGGGCCACGCCTTCGCGCTCGACGATGCCAACCGCGAGGCGGTCCTCGCGCATCTCGCCGCCGGCAACCCGCAGGAAGGCGAGGACCAGGCGTTCCAGTCCGCGCTTTTCGACGCGGTGCGCTCCAAGACGATCCCCGCCGAAGGGGGCGAGGGCCTCGGCTGGTACCCCGCCGAAGTCTGGCAGGAGTGGGAGGATGCGCTCGTCGCTGGTGGCGAGATCTCCGGCCCGCTCGACGATCTGGGCGCCGCCTGGACCAACGATTTCGCCGAGATCGGGCGCGGAGCACTCGACTGATGCCCGCCGCCCTGGCCCATGACTATTCCGGCGCGCCCCTGGGGGCGCCGGTCTATGAGCTGGCCCATGTCGGCAAGACCTACGCGCGCAACCAGGTGACGGCGCTGCAGGATGTGAGCCTGACCCTGCGCAAGGGCAGCTTCACCTCCGTGATCGGGTCCAGCGGATGTGGCAAGTCGACCCTGCTGAAGATCATGGCCGGCCTTATCCCGCCCTCCAAGGGGCGGGTCGTGCTGCAGGGGCAGCCCGTGACGGGGCCGCGCCGGGACATCGGCATGATGTTCCAGCAGGCCACGCTTTTTCCGTGGAAGACGGCGGTGGAGAACATCGTCCTGCCGATCGAGATCCGCGACGGCAAGCAGGCCGCGAAAAAGGCGATGGACAAGGCGCATGAGCTTCTCGAGATCGTCGGTCTCAAGGGGTTCGAGAACGTCTATCCCAACGAGCTGTCGGGCGGGATGGCGCAGCGCGCCTCGATCTGCCGGATGCTCATCACCGAGCCCGCCGTGCTGCTGCTCGACGAGCCCTTCAGCGCGCTCGACGAGCTGTCGCGTGACAACATGAACATGGAGCTGCAGCGGATCTGCCGCGAGGCCCATGCGACGGCGTTCCTCGTCACCCACTCCATCCAGGAGGCGGTGATCCTCTCGGACGACATCGTCGTGATGAAGCCGCGGCCCGGGCGTATCGCCGAGGTGGTCGAGGTCGACCTGCCGCGCCCGCGCACGCTCGACATGATGACGACGCCGAAGTTCGGCGGGATCGTCGACCACATCCGGGGTCTGCTCGACAAGGGAGAAAACATGTGACCGACATTCGCGCGCACAGGGCGGCCGCCGACGACCTGCCCGACACGGTCTGGGTCCAGGAGACCGCGTTCATCGACTCGGTCCCGCGCTCGATCGCGATGACCTTCGTCTTTCTCGTCTTCATCGGCACCTGGCAGTTCGTGACGAGCTTTGGGCTCGTCTCGCCGATCATCCTGCCCACCCCGTGGGAGACGCTGAACGACATGATCTTCGTCGGCAAGAACCTCCTGACCGGCGGCTACATGCTGGGCGCGCTCTGGATCACCATTCTGGAGGTGATCTACGGCTTTGCCCTGGCGATCGCGATTGGCTTTTCGCTCGGCGTGCTCGTCGGCGAAACGACCTTTGGAGAGAAGGCGGTGATGCCCTATCTCGTCGCCATCGACACGATGCCCAAGGTCGCCTTTGCCCCGCTCTTCGTGGCCTGGCTCGGCTTCGGGATCGAATCGAAGGTGGCGCTGGCCGCCTTCATCGCGACCTTTCCCATCGTGGTGGGCACGGCCGCGGGGCTGCACGCCGCGGACGAAAACAGCCGTATGCTCTTCAAAACGATGGGGGCCAGCCGGATGCAGACCCTCATCAAGATGAAGCTGCCCGCGGGCCTGCCGCAGATCTTCACCGGGCTCAAGATCGGCGCGGTCGGTGTGATGGCCGGTGCGATCACCGGCGAGTTTCTGGGCGGCGGCAAGGGCTTTGGCGAGCTCATCCGGGTTGCCGCGTCGCAGCTCAACACGCCGCGCGTCTTCTCGCTGATCCTCTATCTCAGCCTCGTGGGGCTGGCGCTCTACCTCCTGGTGCAATGGGTGCAGCGCCGGGTCGTCTTCTGGCAGAAGGAAAGCGTGGGCGCCTACGATGGCTGACGCGTCGGGCGTTCCGCTGGCCGTGCTGACCGGCTTCGTGCAGCGCGCGTTCGAAGCGGTCGGTGTCCCCTCTGGTGCGGCGCGGGAGGTGGCCGAGACGATGGTCGAGGCGGACCTGTTGGGCTACCAGACCCACGGCGTCTTCCGCCTCCGCCAATACGTCGCCCGGCTGCGCGACGGCGGCGGCAACCCCGCCGCCACCCCCCGCGTCGTGCAGGAGACCGCCGCGACCGCGCTGATCGACGGGGATGACGGGCTGGGCCACCTGGCGATGAACCGGGCCGTGCGCCTCGCGATCGACAAGGCGCGCGCCGCCGGGATCGGCTGGGTCGGCGTGCGCGGCTCGAACCACGCGGGGCCGGCCGCGCTCTACGTTCGACCGATGGCGGAGGCGGGCATGATCGGGCTCGCCGGCGCCGTCGGCAGCGCCAACCACGTGCCGCCCTGGGGCGGGATGGACATCCTGCTCGGGACCAATCCGATCGCGATTTCGGCGCCCTCCGGCTCTGGCGATCCCTTCGTCCTCGACATGGCCACGACCGTCGCCGCGATGGGCAAGATCAAGACGCTGGCCCAACGGGGCGAGCCCATGCCCGAGGGCTGGATGATCGGGCGCGACGGCCAGCCGCTCACCGACCCCCAGCGCCGGTCCGAAGGGTTCCTGATGCCCATTGGCGGCGCCAAGGGCTATGGCCTGTCGCTCGCCATCGGCCTGCTGGCCGGGGTGCTGAACGGCGCGGCCCTGGGCAGTTCGGTGGTGGATTTCACCAAGGACACCACGACGCCCACGAACACGGGCCAGTTTGTCGCCGCCATCGACATCGCGGCCTTCATCGGCAGGGACGCATTCCTCGCCGAGGCGGATCGCGTCTTCGCCGAGTTGCGCGGGGCAGAGCGCCTGCCGTCCCACCCGGCGATCCGCATCCCGGGCGAGGGGCGGGGCGCGCGCCGCGCCCAGGCTGCCGCCGAAGGCATCCCGGTCCACACGGCCCTGCGGCAGGACCTCGCCCGCCTCGCCACCGAGCTCGGCATCGACGCCCTGCCGGTGGACTGATGCGCACCGAGCCCGGGCCGTGGCCGTTAGCGTCCCGGTCCACACGGCGCAGCGGTAGGGCCTCGCCCGTCTCGCCATGGAGCTCGGTATCTACGCTCTGCCGGTGGGCTGACGCGCACTGAAGCCCGACCCGGGCGCAAGATCTCAGACTACGGCGGCGATGGCGGTCTCCAGCTTGTCGGTCAGCTCGTTGAGCTGGGCGTCTTCGATGATGAAGGGCGGGGCGAGCAGGATGTGGTCCCCCTGCCGACCGTCAATGGTGCCTGACATCGGGTAGCAGATCAGCCCGGCCTCGAACGCCGCCTTCTTGATCTTGCCCGCGACGCCCCGCGCTGGGTCAAAGGGCGCCTTCGTCTCGCGGTCAGCCACCAGCTCGATCCCGCGAAAGAGGCCGCGCCCGCGGATGTCGCCCACATGGGGGTGCTGCCCGAAGCGCTCGCGCAGCCGCGTGTCGAGCACCTCGCCCATCTGTGCCACGCGCGGCACCAGCCCTCGCTCCAGGATCGCGCCGACCACCGCCAGCCCCGCCGCCGCCGCCGTCGGGTGGCCGACATAGGTGTGGCCGTGCTGGAAGAACCCGCTGCCCTGGGCGATCGTGTCGTAGATCTCGGCGGTGCAGAGCATCGCACCGATCGGCTGGTAGCCCGCGCCGAGCCCCTTGGCGATGCACACGATATCCGGCGCGATCCCGTCCGCCTCGCAGGCAAAGAGCGCGCCCGTCCGCCCCATGCCGCACATCACCTCGTCGAGGATCAGCAGCACGCCGTAGGTGTCGCAGATCTCGCGCACCCGCTTGAAATAGCCCGGCGCCGGGGCGAGCGCCCCGGCCGTCGCGCCAACCACCGGCTCGGCCATGAAGGCCATGACGTTCTCCGGACCAAGCCGCAGGATCTCGTCCTCCAGCGCCTGTGCGGCGCGTTGGCCATAGGCCTCCAGGCTCTCGTCGTCGCGCTTCAGGCGGTAGGCGTAGCAGGGGTCAATGTGGGAGACGTCGAGCAGCAGCGGGCCGAACTGTGCCCGCCGCCACGCGTTCCCCCCCGCGCTCAGCGCCCCAATGGTGTTGCCGTGGTAGCTCTGCTTGCGGGCAATGAGCTTGCCCCGCTGCGGCTCGCCCTTCTCGACCCAGTATTGCCGCGCCAGCTTGATCGCCGCCTCCGTCGCCTCCGAGCCGCCGGAGACGAGGTATACCCGGTCGAGGGCGCCCGGCGCGTGGTCGATCAGCAGATCGGCCAGCGCCTCCGCCGGTTCCGAGGTGAAGAACCCGGTGTGCGCGAAGGCAAGGGTGTCGAGCTGGGCCTTGATCGCGTCGACGACGGTCGCGTCGCTGTGCCCCAGGCAGGACACCGCCGCTCCTCCCGACGCGTCGAGATATCGCTTGCCCGAGCGATCCATGAGATAGCAGCCGTCGCCGCTGACAGCGACCGGCGGCGTGGTGCGGGGGGAACGACCGAAGACATGTGACATGCGCAGCGCTCTAGTGCCTTGCCGCGATGACCGTCAAGCAATGCGCGCTCAGAAAGGCCCACGGGCGGCATCGGCCCCGCACCGGCCTGTGCCCTGGCCGTGCCAGATCGCGCGGGCCCGTCGCTTTTTGCGCGCGGCTGCACCATGCGTCTCCCGCGCCGTTCCAGCGGGCAGCGGCGCCGCGCGTGGGTGCTACGCCGTTCGGCCCTGCGGCCCTGCGGCCCTGCGGCCCTTCGGCCCGGACCACCACGTCCTTGGCCGCCCTCGCACGGAGCCGCGCGGGATCGCCCCGCCGCCCCAGCAAGTCGAGACCATGTCTTACGCGACGATCATGCCGCGCGCGGCTTTGTCCACCGTGGAGACGTCGGACACCTTGCAAAAGAACCCCTTGCGCGCCCCGTCGGCGCAAACGGCCCTGTCTGGGGCGCGGGTGCGCCCCGGCCCGCGGGCGGGCTGCATCGCCGCCGCGGTGCACGGCAAGCGGCGCATCGTCTCTGCGCCCGCATCGCGCCTCCACGCGTCGATGGTCTGGGGGAGGGGCCGTCGGCGGCCCACCTCCTCGGCTGGCGCGTCGGCGCAAGCGGCGCCGACAGGTCGGGGCCTCTCGCGGCACGCTGCGGAGGCTCTGCCAGCCTGCGGTGCAACCGCGGCGACTTGCGGGACAAAGGCGGCCAGGGCAAGCCCTGTCGCACCTGCGCCAAGCCACACCAAGGCCGTGCCGGGCAGCACACCCCAGCCGGTTGATGGAGCGGCAAGCGCCAGCCCGGCGAAGGCCGTGGCATGCAGCGCAACGAACCGGGTCAGACGGGTCCGCGGCGCTGCCGGTCCGCGCGCAGCGCTGGCCCGGCGGGCGGGGGTGCGCGGGGCATAGCTCGGGTCAGCGTCAGTCAACATGGCGAGGTTCCTTTGCGGGCAGGGCTTGGGACAGATTGGGCGCGGATCAACCTGGGGCATGCGTGCGATGCCGTTGCGCGCCGCCGGCGTCCTGCCGGTGAGAGGGGCATAGCCTGTGGCTCGCCTGGGCGCGCCCCTGCATTGGGCCATCCGCGCGCGCAAAAGAGAGCTCCCGCTATCCCAAAGGATAGGCCGCGTTCCCGCACGACCGTGTCCGGTGCAGCGGCAAGCGCCGATGCCGATCGTGCAGCGTCTGCGGCGCGCCCCGCACGACCCGGCCCGAGCCGCCGTACCCGCCGCCCGCATCGCGACGCAGGTGTGACATCGGGGCACGCCGCCGGGTCAACCCACTGTCGTAGATCTGGGGTATCCTTGCCAGCAGTCACTGCGCTCCAGAACCACATTCCACCAACAGAGAAGGTTGCCCCATGCCCCTTATGCTCAACCGCCGCGGCGTCCTCGCAGGCTCCGCCAGCCTTGTCGCACTCCATCCGTTTTCCGCCCTTGCGTCGGCCAATCAGGCCCACCTGCGCATCATGGAGACGACGGATCTGCACGTGCACATCTGGCCCTACGACTATTACGCCGACCGCGAACGCGACACGATGGGCCTCGCCCGCACCGCCGCGATCGTGCGCGAGATCCGGGCCGAGGCCACCAACTCCGTGCTCTACGACAACGGGGACTTCCTGCAGGGCAACCCGATGGGCGACTACATGGCCTATGAGCGCGGGATGAAAGAGGGGGACATGCACCCCATCATCACCGCCCTCAACACGCTCGGGTTCGACGCCGCGACGCTCGGCAACCACGAGTTCAACTACGGGCTCGATTTCCTGATGAAGTCGCTCGCCGGGGCCGACTTCCCGGTGATCTCGGCGAATGTGGCCAAGGAGCTGGGCGCGGACCCGACGAAGGACACCACCCTCGTGCCGCCCTATGTGCTGATGGACAAGGAGATCGTCGACGGCTCCGGCGCGTCCCACACGGTCAAGATCGGCCTGATTGGCGTCGTCCCGCCCCAGATCATGAACTGGGACCGGCGGCACCTCGAAGGCAACGTGCACGCGCGCGACATTGTCGAGAGCGCGCAGGCCTATGTGCCCGTGATGAAGGAACAGGGCGCCGATATCATCATCGCGCTCAGCCATTCCGGGATCGCCGAGGCGGACCATACCGAGTTCATGGGCAATGCCGCCGTGCCGCTCGCCGCGATCAACGGGATCGACGCGGTGCTCTCCGGCCACCACCACAACGTGTTCCCCTCCTCGACCTACGAGGGGATGCCCGCCGTCGACGCCGCCAACGGTACGATCCATGGAAAGCCCGCCGTGATGGGCGGCTTCTGGGGCTCGCACCTGGGGGTGATCGACCTGATGCTCGAAACGTCGGGCGGGGAGTGGCGCGTTGTCAGCCACAGCTCCGAGGCCCGGCCGATCTCGCTTCGCAACGTAGACCGGACGATCACGCCGCTGGTGGAGAGCGACCAGGCGGTGCTCGACAGCGTGGCGGACGTGCACGAGGCCACGCTCGCCTATGTGCGCCGCGCCGTGGGCAAGACCTCGGCGCCGCTGCATTCCTACTTCGCGCTGGTGGCCGATGACCCCTCCGTGCAGATCGTCTCGAAAGCGCAGAGCTGGTACGTCGCCGAGATGCTCGCGGGCACCGACTACGCCGACCTGCCGATCCTCTCCGCCGCCGCGCCCTTCAAGGCCGGCGGTCGCGGGGGGCCGGAATACTACACCGACGTGCCGGTGGGCGATGTCGCGATCAAGAATGTGGCCGACCTCTATCTCTACCCCAACACCGTGCGTGCGGTGAAGGTCACCGGGCAGCAGGTGAAGGACTGGCTGGAGCGGTCGGCCGGGATCTTCAACCGGGTCGAGCCCGGCAAGGCGGACCAGGTGCTGCTCAACCCTTCGTTCCCGTCGTACAATTTCGACGTGATCGACGGCGTGCAGTACCAGATCGACCTCAGCCAGCCCTCGAAATTCGATTCCAGCGGGGAGCTGATCAACCCGGACGCAAGCCGGATCGTGGATCTGACGTTCAACGGCGCGCCGCTCGACATGGACGCGGAATTCGTGATCGCCACGAACAACTATCGCGCGGGCGGGGGCGGCAATTTCCCCGGTGCCGATGGGTCGACCATGATCTTCGAGGCGCCCGACACCAATCGTGACGTCATCGTCCGCTACATCGTCGAACAGGGCACAATCAACCCGGCGGCGGACGACAATTGGTCGTTCAAGCCGCTGCCGGGCACGTCGGTCCTCTTCGACACCGGGCCGAAGGGCGTCGACGTGGTCGACGACGTGAAGGGGGTCGCCATCGAGCCCGCGGGCGCGGGCGACGACGGGTTCGCCCGGTATCGCATCAGCCTTTAGGAGGGGACGCGCGCTCCGGCGCACTCCCCCGTTGCGGATGCCGGAGGTCGGGTGCAATCGGCGCCTGGCCTCCGCGTCCGGCCTGTAGTCTGCGCTGGAATGCGGGCCGGTACCGGCTTGTGGCGCCCTGCGCCTCTCCTGCTGGTCCCCCCGACATGGCCTGCCTGGCGGGGCTGTACGGCCCGTGCAGCAATACGCTGAGCTGTCGCGTATAGCCCTGAAATCACTTCTAAAAATTCCCGAGATTGGGCGTGGTCGAGGCTGCGACAAACGCGTCGAAACGCGCCCGACTCGGTTCAATTGTTGCGAACGAGGGCGCCTCCGCTTCGCGATAATTGTTGCCTGACGTTGAGGCAGCGTGCATACCAATCGTGCTTAATGAGGGTAACGCGCTATGAAGAGAGTTTGGTTTGTGACGGTGAGTGCCATCGCCCTTGGCGTGGCGGGATGTGCTCCACCGGGATATGGCGCTCGGCCCTATTCGCCCGTGGAGGGGGCGACAACCGCCCCCGCAGCCGCCCAGCCAGCCGCCCCGCGCGCGAGCGCTCCGGCACAGCAGCCTGCGTCGGTGTCCGCGCCCGCAGCGGCCGCTCCGGCGGCAACGCCCGCGCCCGCCGCGCCCTCCGGCGGCACCCGCTCGATCGGCGACGATGACGAAGACGGCGATGATGGCGGCGGCGGAAATGACGGCAGCGGCGGCGGCGCCTGGGGCTAGGGCCGATGGCGACGCAGCCCCGCGCCCTTCTGATCGCCTGCACCGCCCTTGTGGGCCTCGCGCTGCCCGCCCTGGCCGCGCCCGATGTCCAGACGCGGATGCTCCTGCGGCAGGCGCAGATCCCGGGGCTGCCCCCCGTCTCGTTCAACCTCGACGAGGAGAGCACCCAGCGCTACGCCTTCGTCGTCGGCAATGCGTCCTACGACCATGTGTCGGACCTGGCCAATGCCGGCAACGACGCGCGTGCGGTGGCCGAGATGCTGCGCGCTCGCGGCTACATCGTGGCCGAGTTCCACGACCTCAGGAAGCGCGACTTTGAGGCCGCGCTGCGCCAGATGCTCCACGACACCGAGGTTGGCGCCGAGATGCTCTTCTACTACGCCGGGCACGGCGTGCAGATCGGCAACCGCAACTATCTGCTGCCGACGGACGCGGATATCGACACGGTCTACGACGTGCCGTTCATGTCGATCTCGCTGAGCAGCGTGCTGGCGCTGTCGAGCTCGCGCTCGCGCTCGCTCGTCGCCATCCTCGACAGTTGCCGCGATAACCCGTTCGCGGGCGAAAGCGGCTATGTCACGCTCGACGGAACGCCCAGCGCCCTGCAAACGGGCTTCAGTGCGCAGGAAACGCCGATCAACTCCTACGTCGTCTTTTCGACGTCACCGGGCGCGGTGGCTTTCGACGGCGAGGGGGACAACAGCCCCTTCACCGCAGCGCTCCTCGAAAGCGTCGCGGAAACGCCCGAGGCGCCGCTGAGCGACGTGCTGAAAACCGTGCGCCGCAAGGTCTACAGCGCCACGTCGCAGCTGCAGGTGCCGTGGGAAAGCTCGTCGCTCGTCGAGCCGATCTCCTTCGGGCCGGTCGTGGGCGAGGTCACGTCGGTCTCGCAATCGTCGCTCCTGCCGGAGTTGGGGACGGGGGCCACGTCAGCCAGCCTGCGCATCCAGTCGCGGCTCAACCCGCGCGTGCCGATCGGCGACGTGCTGGGCGAAAACCTGTCGGAGACGGGGACGACCTCCGTCGCCGCGCCGCCCGCCGAGGGCCGGATCGAAGTGCGGCGCGACGGGCGCTACGTCTCTGTGCGGCCCGGCAGCGTGCTCGAGATCGAAGACCTCCCCTCGGTGACCTACCGCCCGTCGATGTCCCAGATGATGGGCCTGACGGAGCCGCGCATCGGCGACCGGTTCGTTCTGTCCGACGGCGCGGCGCTGAAGGAGGTCGCGCTGGAGCTGGGCGTCGACCAATGCGACGTCGAGGCGGGCGACCATCTCGATCCGCAGGGCGTCGGCCAGGTCCGCTTTCCCAACGAGATCGAGCCGCTGAAGGCGCTGGCCGCCTGCCGCGCCGCCGTCCTGGAAGATCCCCAGAACGGGCGCTTCCACTACCAGCTCGGCCGCGCGCAGCTCGCCCTGCGCAACTTCGACGCCGCCGAGGCGTCCTACATCCGGGCCCAGGAGCTGGGCCATACCCGCGCCATCCATGGCCGCGGCGTGATCGAGGTCGCGCGGGTCAAGGCCACCGGCGGCGCCGATGCGGGCCGTGTGCCGGAGCGGGCGCTCGGGTTCTTCGCGGCGGGCGTGGAGCGGGGCGACCCCTACGCCTACCACTCGCTGGGCCTGCAGCTGCTCACCCACCCGGAGGATGACCTGGAGGAGCGCAAGGGCTTCGAGCTGCTCTCCCGGTCGCTGGAGCTCGGGCACACCTTCTCGATGAACGCGCTGGGCCTCTATTTCCTCGACGACGAGAGCGCGCATTACAACTTCGAGCGCGGCATGCGCTACCTGCGCGAGAGCTACGCCCGCGGCGACATCTACGGCGCCGCCAACCTTGGCTTCGTCGCCGCCAACGGGCTCGGCTCCGAGGCGCGCAACCCCGAGGTGGCGCTGGCGCTCTTCAGCGAGGCCGCGTCCGGGGGCCATCCCTCGGCTCCGTCGAGCATCGGCCGGCTCTACAACAGCGACGCGCTCGGCACGCCGAACTACCGCGAGGCGATCCGCTGGTACGACATCGGGCTGGAGCGCGGCGACGCCTGGGGCGGGTCCAACGCCGCCTGGATCATCGCCAATCGTACGCCCGAGGGCTTCACCCAAGGCGACGCTGCCCTGCGCGCCGCCCAGGCCGCGACGCTCCGCAACGCGGACGCCGCGCAAGCCGCGCAGCGCGTTCTGGACGGCCTGCCGCCCGCCGCGATCGACGCGGGCGCCCAGGCATTCATGGCGCGGCTCGGCGCGGAGGTATCGGTCGACGGCGCCTTCGGCCCCGCCAGCCAGGCCGCGCTCGACGCGCTCGCCGCCGAGCACGACCGCCGCTTTGCCGCCGATCCCATGGGGCGCCTCCTCGATCTGGCACAGCTGAGCTGGGAGCTCTCCTCCTTCCGCGTCGACCTCTACTGAGGGCACGCGGATACAACACCGATGCCAAAGTGGCCGGCCCCGGTCAGATTGACGTTGAGGCACATGTCCGTTTCCGCGCAGGGTGGCGCAAGAGCAAGATCGAGGTCCAGCCATGTCGACACTGTCCCACATCCGCCGCAGCGGGCTTGTGTTCCTCTGCGCGATGCTTGGCATCCATATCGCCACGGGGGCCAGCGCAACGTCGCTCATCAATGGCTACTGGAACGATCAATACGATCCCGGCATCTCGGTGTCGTGCAACTACTGCCACGCTGACCCCTCGTTCCCCCTCTCGACCGCTGTGGTCGATGTTCCGGAGGACTGGGACTTTACCCCCTATGGCGTGAGCCTGCGCGATGAGGGCCTGCGCGCCGCGGATGGTCGCGCCGACTCGATCGCCGCGTTCCTGGAGGTCGAGCCAGACTACGCGCCGGTGTTCGACCGCGCCAGCGAAGACCTCGACGATGTGCCGAGCGGGACCTCCCAGCTCACCCTCATCTTCGACGCCGCGGCCAACGATGACGGCGGCAGCTCGGCCGCGCAGATCGAAAGCATCTCCTGGTCGACGACCGGCGACATTCCGGCAAGCCTGCCCAACAGCAGCTCCGGCATCGTCGACATCTCGGCCCTGACGCCGGGCACCTACAACCTCGACGTGACTGCGGTGAACGACCGCGATTACACGACCGAGGAGACGATCACCTTCACGATCACCAACAACGCGCCGGTCGTTACCGATAACCCGACTTTCTCGGACGACGACACCTCCGCCTCCTTCACCGTCGACCTCGACGATCTGGTCAGCGACGCCGATGGCGACCCGCTCACCTTCGACCGCACGAGCGTGACCTTTGACACCTCCGTGGACGGGGTCGACCCCGAGGACACCGCCTCAATCAGCGGGGCGACGCTCACGTTCCTGCCCTCGCTCCTCGACGACGCGCTCTTCGAGGGCGAGTCCGTCGACATCGAGGTGACCTATACGGTCAGCGACGGCTTCGAAGACGATACCGGCACCGTCACGCTCACCGTGGACGGCACCGGGCGCCGCTTCGCCGACCTCGACGCCATCGACGACGATTTCACCACCCCCGAGGACACCACGCTCACCGGCGAGAACGTGCTCGACAACGACACGCTCGACGGGCTCTCCGCCTCGGATCTGACCATAACCTTCGACACCAGCGACATCGGCGCGGACGAAGGCGTGTTCACCGAGCTGGACGACGGCGCCTTCACCTTTGCCCCGGCCGAGGATTTCTTCGGCAGCGTCGCGTTTTCCTACACGATCGAGGAGGACGGCGGCACGCCGCAGACGGCGACTGCCACGATCGAGGTCACGGAGGTCAACGACCCGCCCGTCGTGGTCGACCCGCCGGTGGAGGAATACTTCACCACCGAAGTCGAGGTGATCCGCGACCTTCTCGCCGCCTCCACCGTAACCGATGTCGACAGCACGACGCTGCAGGTGCGCGACTTCGAGGTGACCTTCCTCAACCCGCCGCCCTCGGTCGCCAATGTCCCTGTACAGGACGTGGTGCAGCGCAATGGCGCGACCATGACGATCACCCCGCCCGCGCTCGACGCGATGGACGAGACGGAGCGGACCAACGTCGTCGTCACCTACAGCGTTGACGATACCGAGGCTGATCCGGTGCCCGTCACGATCGAGTTCGCGATCCTTGGCGTCGAGCCCGAGGCGCGGCGCCTGCGCGCCCAGCCCGACACGTTCACCATCGACGAAGACGATGGCGCGATCATCGGCGAGGTCCTGGCGGACAATGGCGCGGGTCCCGACGGGCTCGACGGTCTGAGCCCCGGCGACATCACCGTCGCGTTCGACGCCGACGGGATCGGTGCGGCCGGCATTTTCAGCGCGCTCGACGGCGACCGGTTCCAGTTCCGCCCCGCCCCGGATTTCAACGGCGAGGTGAGCTTCGACTACACGATCTCCGACGGGCAGACGACCGCGCGCTCGACCGTGACGATCACCGTCCGCCCCGTCAACGACCCGCCTGCGGTGCTGGCGATCCTGCTCGACGCGCTGGAGATCACCGACGCGCCCGTCACGCAGGACCTGCTCGACCCCGCCTTCGTCTCCGACCCTGACGCCGACGACACGCTCACCGCGACCGACATCACCCTGGACATCACCAAGCCCGACTCCGTCGCCGATGTGGCCGACAGCCTGATCGTCGGTTTCGCCGGGTCGCAGGCCACGATTGATCCCACCGTGCTCGACGGGATGGCGCCCGGCGATGTCACCGACGTGCGCATCTCCTATCTGGTGGACGACGGCTCCGGCACACCGGCGGTGACCAACACGCTCCAGGTCGCCATCGTCGCCTCGACGGACGGGTTGCGCTTGCTGCGGGCCACCGACGATGCCTTCACCATCGAGGAGGACGCGACCCTCGCCGGGGCCAACGTGCTCGACGACAACGGCAACGGCATTGACGACCTCGACGGGCTGAGCCGCGACGACGTCGCCGTCCTCTTCGACGTCCCGAGCGACGGCACGCTCACCCGCGGCGACGCGCCCGGCTCCTTCAGCTACACCCCGCCCACGGATTTCGCCGGTACGGCGACGATCCCCTACACGCTGGTCTCCGGCGCGTCACGGTCGAGCGCGACGGTCTCGATCACGGTGGCGGGCGTGAACGATGCGGTCGCGCTGGCGCCCATCTCCCTGGGCTCGCGCACCGAGAGCGATCCGGTCTTCTCCTGGAACCTGCTGCTGCGCGACAACGCGCCCGAAACCCCGCTCGAAGACCCTGACGGCGACACGCTGACCGCAACGGTCACGAACGTGTCCGTTGGCTTCGTGCCCGCGGGGCTCGACCCCTTCGGCTTCTTCGAGGATGAGCTGGTGCAGGTGAACGGCTCCGTCATCACCTTCACCCCCCGCACGCTCGATGACCTCGACATCGACGAGGTCGCGGATGTCACCATCGACTACGTGGTGAGCGACGGCAATGGCGGCGACGTGACGAACACGCTGAGCGTGCGGTTCCTCGGCCTCGACAACAGCGTCATCGCCCAGCCCGGCGCCTATGCCGACACGCTGGCCAGCCGCTACACGTCGCAGCCCTTCGGCGCTCACTTCCGCACGCAGGAGGTCAACCCCGGCTCCTGCCTGACGTGCCACCAGCCCGAAAGCGTGAACGTCAACATCAACGATTGTACGTCGGACATCTTCAACACCTTCGGTCTCGCCCTCTGCAACCGCCGGATCGACGGGCGCGGCCCGCTGTCGGATCTGGTGCGCCGTCTGCGGGAGGTCGAGCCTGACTTCGCGCCCCGGCTGGAAGGGCAGACGTTCTTCTCGATCTCGGAAGGCACCGCGCGTGGCGCCAGCGTCGGCAGCGTGCAGGCCACCGATCCGGGCCGCGACATTCAGGGCAACGAGTCCGAAATCGTGACGTGGCTCTTCGCTACCCGCGGCGCCCGCCCGACCGAGACGGACGCCGACGGCAACTTCGCCGTGAGCGCCAAGGGCGAGATCACCGTGATCGCCGACGACCTGCCGCCCGGCACCTATGAGCTGGGCATGGTGCCGGTCAACGATGCGCGTCAGCGCGACAACGACGGGCAGGTGGTCGCCGGCGCCCGCGGGTTCTTCCTGACGGAGCTGCCGCGCGCCAATGTGATCGTCGAGGTCACGGCCGACAGCCCCTTCGCCGTGGCCGACGATGCCAATACCGAGGCTGGCGCCGCCGTCGAGATCGACGTGATCGCCAACGACCTCGGCGGTGCGCCGACCCGTGTCGCGATTGCCCAAGGCGCCGAGAACGGGGCGGCGACCGTCAATGCCGATAACACGATCACCTACACGCCCGCCGAGGGCTTCACCGGGGTCGACAAGTTCATCTACGAGACGAGCAACGCCATCAGCAGCGCGCCGTCCCAGGGGGTGGTGACGGTCAACGTCATCGGCTCGGGAGACCTCGTCGCGCGCGATGACACGGCCCAGGCCGTGCGCGGCGCCTCCGTCGTGATCGACGTGCTGGCCAATGACGCGAACGCGATCCTCTCGGGCGATGGCCTGACCAATGTCGAGATCGAAACGGCGCCGGACGAAAGCGCCGCCACCCTCCGCGTCGTCGGCCAGAGCATCGAGTTCACGCCGGGCGACGCCGCGGCGGACGAGGTCTCCTTCACCTACCGCGCGTCCAACGCCGGGGGCAGCGGCTCGTCGGCCACCGTGACGGTGGCGGTCGTCTCTTTCGCCGAGGGCGTGATCGCCGATGCGGTGCGCGACCCCGAGCTCGCGCGCGTCGCAACCGTGGTCGACCGCAGCTGCGCCATCATCGCCGATCAGGACGGCCGTTCGGCCGAGGCGGAGGCGCTGCTCAACCATTGTACGACGCTGGGCGTCGCGGCGCTCTCGGGCGAGCAGCTCGACGGGGCGATGCGCGCGATCCGCAACGAGGAGCACCTCGCGGTGGTCGACATGACCTCCTCCATCGCGCGCGGCATGGGCGGTGTCGTGTCCGACCGGATCAGCCGCATCCGCACCGGCGGCGCGCGCGGCTTCGACCTCAGCGGCGTGTCGGTGACGATGGATGGCCAGTCGATCCCCAGCGATCTTCTGGCGCAACTGGCCAACGGTGTGCTCGGCGCGCGCATGTCCTCGCAGGAGCGCGAGCGCTACACCACGCTGGAATGGGGCATGTTCCTGGGTGGGGATTTCTCGCTCAACCGGCGCGACGGCGACGATCGCAGCAGCGACTACGACTTCGACGTGGCCAATGTCGTCTTCGGCGTCGACTACAAGCGGGACCCCTTCACGACCTTCGGCCTCGCGCTCGGGTTCTCCAACGGCGAGACCGAGTTTGGCGACGGCTCCACCATCGACGCGGTGGGGTATCAGGCGACGCTCTACGCAGTGCAGAACAGCTGGAACAGGCCGGGCCTCAGCTACGAGGGCTACGTGTCCTTCGGCCGGACGGAATACGACAGCGACCGCAAAATCGCCTATGATCTCTCGTCCGGCTCGGTCGATACCGCCGCGCAGGCGGAGTTCGACGGGCAATATGCCAACGCCGCGGCGCGGGTGAACTACTCGCAAATCTTCGGGTCTGACGAGAACGCCGTGTCGGACCCGATCGCCGGGCTCATCCTGACGTATTACGCCAGCCTCGACTACCTGTGGTTCCGCACCGACGATTACACCGAGCGCAATGGCGACGGGCTCGCGCTCAGCGTGGAATCGGAGATCTACCGCTCGCTGATCGCCGACGTCGGGGTCGACTTCCGGCGCCCGATCTTCCTGTCGTCGCGCTTTGCCTCAGAGCTCTACGGCGGCGTGGCCATCGGGGGCGAGCTCCTGGACGAGGAGCGTTCGGTGACCTCGTCGCTCGCGGCCGTCGGCTCCGGCGCGCCCAGCTTCACCGTCACCGAGGACGGGGCGCAGGGGCTGCGGGGCAGCGTCGAGATCGGGCTGATGACGTCGTCGCCCTACGGCGACTTCGACGTCAGCTACGGCTACGCCCAGGACGTGAACGGGTTCGAGGGCCACGACGTGCGCCTTCAGTTCTCGCGCAGTCTCATCGGGCAGGACCGGTTCAACCTGAGCCTGGGCCGCGACCTCGCACAGCCCTCGCGGATGGACGCCAGCGTCGACTATCGGCTCGACTTCTAGCCAAACGGCCCATTCCTCGGCCAGGATCACGCGCAGGAACGACCGGCGGGGCGCCATCCCGTTTGTTCCGCGCTCCGCGCTCCGCGCCCCGCTACCCGCGTAGGGCGAGTGGGGTCGTTCAATCGCCGCCGCCCGCCAATCGCTGCCGTGAGACTGCGCTGCGGAGCCGTGCGCCACCGCTCAGAGGCGCGCGGCGAGGTGCTCCGTGATGTCGCTCAGGGCTGCGGCATCCAGCCGTCCGAGCACCATGTAGCCGTAGCGCCCATCAGCCCAGTGCGATGTCGGCACGCCAGCCCGCTCCGCGTAGCGCGGCGCCGCCGCTGCGCCGTCCGGCTGCCCGAGGATACAGAGCGCGACGGGGGTTCCCGTCTGCGTTGCATAGACGATCTGGATCAGCGGCGTGCCCTCAAAGCTCAGGATCTGCGCCCGGCGCAGGGACAGCCCGTCGACACCTGAGACCTCCTCCAGAGTGATCTCGCGGCCAAGCGCCGTGCTGGCCCGCGCGAGCTGCGCTTGCAAAAGGGCCGGGCCGCTGTCCAGATGCGCGATCGTCTCCGGCGCGTAGAGCGCCTGATACTGCGCGACCTGCTCCTGCCAGTCGGGTGCCGCGACCGGCTGCGTCATCGTCGCGACGGCAAACCCGAGCGCGGCGCAGACGGCGGCGATCGCCGCTCCGGCGAGCCCACGCGCCGGCCAGGCGCGGTCAGGGGGGGCCGCAGGGATCGCGCCCGCGAGCGTATCGAGCCGCTCCTGTCCGGGGATCCCGTCGAAGGCCAGGCGGATGGGCGCCGCCAGCGGCTCCTGCGCCAGCAGCCGCGCTTCGAGCGCCGGGTCCCTGTCCAGGGCCTCCTCCAGCGCAGTGGCGACGGAGGGCTCCAGGGTCCCGTTGAGATAGGCCTCAAGCTGCGCTTCGGAAAACGTCATTGGCGTCGCTGCCCCGCGTGTCTCTTGGTGTCGGCTGCGGCCAGATGCCGGAGCTTTGCACGGGCGGCGTGCAACCGGCTCATGACCGTTCCCAGCGGCACCGACAGAATGTCGGCCGCCTCGCGATAACTGTATCCTTCGACAAAGACGAGCATGACCACGTCCCGTTGTGCCTCTGGCAGACCCATCACCTCCGTCAACACCTCACGCGCGAAAATATTCACTTCGGCCGATGCCGCGATCTGGGGCATCTCCGCTTCCGGCGTCGTGTCCAGGGATTGGGCCCTGCGCACGGATTGGGCGCGCAGCTCGTTGAGCCAGATCGACCGGCAGATCGTCAAGAACCACGCGTCCAGCCGCTCCGTCGACGAGACCTGGTGATGCCGCTCCAATGCGCGCACGCAGGTCGCCTGGGCCAGATCGTCGGCCCGGTCGGGCGAACCGGAGAGCGCATAGCCATACCGCCAGATCGCCCTGAGATGCCGCCGCAGCCCCTGCCTCACAGCGGTTTGCGTATTTTTCTCGCCCCGCATCGAATAGATCCGCCGCCCCGCGTGTTGCCCTCTCAAGCATAGCAGCAAACTGCCATGCCCCGCCACACAACCCATTGGGAGGAACTTGTGAGACATCTTCTTCTGGCGGCCGCTCTTGCGCCGTTCATCGCCGCTCCCGTTGCGGCCGAAAGCTGGACGCTCGACAGTGAGACGTCCCGCATCGCCTTTGGCTCGATCAAGAACGCCTACGTCGGCGAGGTCCACACCTTTGAGACGCTCACCGGCAGCGTCTCCAGTGACGGGACAGCGGAAATCGCGATCGACCTGGCCTCGGTCGAGACCCTCATCGACATCCGCAACGAGCGCATGATCGAGCATGTGTTCAAAGGGGTGCCCGCTGCCCAGATCACGGCGGCGCTGGACCTGAGCGCGGCACAGGAGCTGGCCGTGGGCGACATGATGACGACAGAGGTCGATGCGACGCTGTCGTTTCTTGGCACCGAGGTCGACCTCTATGCCGACATGCTCGTGGTGCGCCTGACCGAGGACCGCGTGATGGCCCTGTCCAACGACATGGCCTTTCTCGAAACGGACAGCATCGGCATCGACGCCGGCATCGACGTCCTGCAGGGGCTGGCAAGCCTTGACTCCATCGCACGCGCCGTCCCGCTCACCGTGCGCTTCGTCTTCGACGCGGATAAGACCGGGCTCTAGGCCCGCCCATCCCTGAGCCCGCCCGCGTCCCGGCACATAGCCGCCCCGTCGCCAAGCACAGAAGCCATCTGGCGACGGGTGCGCAAACCGTGTCTTATACGCCGGACATTCGGGCACAGGGAAGGGTACAGCCGTGAAACTGCCGAGAAACAGCTTCAAGGCGGCTTTGCGGGACAGGCGCCATCAACTGGGGATCTGGAATTCGATCGGCGGCAACATTGTGCCCGATCTGCTCGGGGGCGCTGGCTTCGACTGGGTCCTGGTCGATTGCGAACACGCCGCGGTCGAGACGGTCGACGCGCTGCCCGCGCTGCAGGCCCTCGCGGGCTGGCCGGGGGTCTCCGGCCTGGTGCGGCCAGCGGCCAACGACCCGGTACTCTTCAAACGGCTCTTGGACTTCGGAGCACAGACCCTCGTCGTGCCCTTTGTCGAATCCGCAGACGAAGCGCAGGCAGCTGTCGACGCGATGCGCTACGGGCCACGCGGCATCCGCGGCATGGCCGGGATGACACGCGCCACGCGTTATGGCCGCATCCCCGACTACTTCTCCCGGGCCGAGGAGGAGCTGTGCCTCGTGCTTCAGGTGGAATCCGTCAAGGGGCTCGACGCGCTCGAAGCGATCGCCGGCTGCGACGGGGTGGATGGGATCTTCATCGGCCCCGCGGATCTGAGCGCCAGCATGGGCCATCCGGGTCAGGTGGACCATCCCGAGGTTGTCGCTGCCATCGACGACGCCTTCGCCCGTCTGGCTGCGATAGACGTTCCGGTGGGGATCCTGGCCCTCGATCCGGCCGTTGCGGCGCGCTACATCGCAGCCGGCTCGGCCTTTACCGCCGTCGGTGTCGATCTCCTGCTTCTCTCGCAGGCGCTTTCGGCCTTGCGCAGCAGGTTCTGATCGGCCGTGGGACGGCCCGGCGAGCGCGGGCGCTCACCGGCGCGAACCGGGCGGCGGGCCGGATCGCTGTCCCCCTCTCCCGGCAGGGTGGCGTTGCAACGCATCGGCCCTACGGCGCCGCCCGCATGTGCGGATGCGACAGAAAAAGGCCCCGCTGGCACGGGGCCAAGCGGGGCGAGTTCGGTGCCAAGTCAGGCAACAGGCACCGGCGGTACTTCGGTCATTCTGTCAGCTGGGGCGGGCGGTCGGCTGCTCGTCCATCTCCGCACGGATCTGCTGGCGCAGCACGTCGATCGGCACGTCGCGCCCCTCGCGGCGGAAATGCCAGTAGGTCCAGCCGTTGCACGAGGGCGCGCCCTCCAGAGCGGCGCCGACCTGGTGGATCGAGCCGGAGGTCCCGTCGGCCACGAGCGTCCCGTCCGCGCGGACCTTGGCTGCGCGTTTGCCCGACGGAGAGGTCAGCACCTCGCCCGGCCGCAGCATCCCGCGTTCCACCAGCGTGCCAAACGGCACCCGGGGGGCGGCCCGGCGCGAGGTCGAGACGTTGAGCGCCGCGCTCTCCAGCTCGCGCACCTGGCCGATCCGGGTGGCGGCGGCCTTGCGGTAGGCCTCCTCGCGCTCGATCCCGATCCAGTTGCGCCCCAGCGCCTTGGCGACAGCGCCCGTGGTGCCGGTGCCGAAGAACGGGTCGAGTACCGTGTCGCCCTTGTGCGTCGTGCCCACGAGCACGCGGTAGAGCAGGCTCTCGGGCTTCTGCGTCGGATGCGCCTTGTCGCCCCGCTCGTCCTTCAGACGCTCATGGCCGGTGCAGATCGGCAGCACCCAGTCGGACCGCATCTGGATCCCCTCGTTCAGCGCCTTCAGCGCCTCGTAGTTGAAGGTGTACTTCGCCCCCTCGGCGCGCGACGCCCAGATCAGCGTCTCATGCGCGTTGGTCAGCCGCTTGCCGCGAAAGTTCGGCATCGGGTTGGCCTTGCGCCACACCACGTCGTTCAGCAGCCAGAAGCCCGCGTCCTGCACCGCTGCGCCGACGCGGAAGATGTTGTGATAGCTGCCGATCACCCAAAGTGCGCCATCGGGCTTCAGCACCCGCCGCGCCTCGGCGAGCCAGGCGCGGGTGAAGGCGTCATAGGCCTCAAACCCGGTGAACTTGTCCCACGCGTCGTCGACGGCATCGACCCGGCTGTTGTCCGGCCGGTGCAACGTGCCCTTCAGCTGCAGGTTGTAGGGCGGGTCGGCAAACACGAGATCCACCGAGGCATCGGGCAGGCCGCGCATCGCCTCGACGCAATCGCCGGCGATGATTGTGTTCAACGGGAGGGCACGCGCATCTTCGGCGCGTCCCTGACGGGTCCGCGTAGTCATCCTTTTGTCCCCAACTGCCTCGGTGCGCATCTGACGGCGCTTGTCCCAAAACATGAGTCAGAGGCGATTCGCGGTCAAATTCTTTTTTCGAATCAGGGGGTTCAGGAATTCCCTTGCCACAACATATTGCGTACCGGGGCGAAGGAACGCCTATGGTGCGGGGTCACCCCAAGATCTCGGAGCGCCGAGAGATGCATTTGGGTCGCATATCCCGCGTTGTGCTCCCAGCCGTAGCCGGGGTGCTGTTGCGCCAGATCCACCATCAGCGCGTCGCGGGCCACTTTGGCCACGATCGACGCCGCCGCGATCGAGAGCGACCGGCTGTCGCCCTTCACCAGCGGCGTGGCCGGGCAGGGCAGATCCTCCGGCAGGGCGTTGCCGTCAATCAGAGCGTGTCCCGGCAGCGGCACGAGCTGCGCCAGAGCCGCCCGCATCGCCGCAAAGGACGCCTGGCGGATGTTGATCCGGTCGATGTCGGTGACCGACACATGCGCCACCGCCACCGTCGCCCGCGCGGCCAGCGCCTCCGCCAGCACCTCTCGTTTCGACGCCGCCAAGGCCTTGCTGTCGTCCAGGCCCACGGGGATGTCGTCGGGGTTCAGGATCACGGCCGCCGCCGTCACCGGCCCCGCGAGCGGCCCGCGACCCACCTCGTCGACCCCCGCGATCCGGTCGATCCCCCGCGCCCTCAGCGCGGCCTCTGCGGTAAAATCCGGCATGGCCCGCACGAAGCGCACCCGCCTCTGCGATGCAACCCAAAAAGGGCGGAAGAGCGCCTCTCGCTCCCCCGCCAAGTCTGACCCGGACGCATGGGGTCGCCCGGGCCCCTGCCGACAGGGGGCGCCTTGCTCGGGCGCCTCTGCCCGGCGGTGCGCTATTGGATACGCACGCCGTTGTTCGTCAGACACCGCGCACCCCAGAACCGCACGTTCCGCTGGCCCACATCCGCGAGCCGCTCGCAGCGCCGCGGCAGCTTCGCCAGCACCACGCCCGCCCGGCGCAGACACGGCGCGCCGAAGGCCGTGCGCACCCCGCGCTCCGTCTGCACGCGCCGCGCGCAGGTCGAGGGCACGCTCAGCCGACGGTCGTGGCGGTGGCCGGTGTCGTCCCTGGGCGGGTAGATCTTGGGCAGCCGCTCGTGTGGCGGATCCTGGATCACAGGCACCGTCACCCGCGGCTCCGCCTTCTTCTTGCGCTCCTTGCGCTTCTCCTTCTGGGACGCGTTCGCGATCGCGGCCAGCGTCGCGACCCCCAAGAACAGCGCGAGCGCCCGTTGCTCCGGGCTCAACGCGTTCGATCCCGCCTGTGCCGGGGCCATCGGTGCTGTCGCCGCCAAAGCGGTCGCCAGAATGAAGGAGATGAGTTTCGTGCGCATCGGTCTGTCCTTTCCCGTGACGTGTCGATGCGCTGACCCTGCGCCGTCCGCGCAAAATCGCTCAATAACGCCCGGCTGCTATCGGATAACCGCGCCTCAAATGCCCACAGACATTGAATAGCCGCCCCGTTCGGCGCAGCTTGGAGCAATGCACACGCTCGCTCTCGCCTTTGCGTTCACCCTCGTCGCGCTGCCCGCCAGCGCCGCCTGCTATGCCGATTACAAGGCCAAGCAGGATGACCCCCTGCGCCTCCATTACGGCGTCGCCGAGATCACCGGCCCCTGCGCCGCCGGCCCGGCCGCGCGCGAGCTTACGCCGCGTCTTGCCGCTGCTGGATGGGAGCTTCTGAACGTCGTCGGGGTGTTTGGCCCGGAAGGGCTCGACGAACGCCGCGACGCTGCCGGAGCGCACTTCCTTGCCCACTGACCGCCCCCCCGAGACCCGCACCCCGCTGATCAGGACGCGCGATGCCACGTGGCCCGGGGGCCGGATCGTCACCTATGGCATCGCCGCCATCGTCGGTATCCTGACGCTGGCCGCGGCGCTCCTGTTTCTCAACCTGCCCGATGCCGATGCGTTTGACGCCCGGGTCGAGCGGATCTTCATCGAGAATGACGACCTCACCGGCGCCGCAGAAATCCGCCTTCTGGAGATCCTCGCCGCCTCCGGCACGGCCTTTGCAGAGGTGCTGCAAAGCTACCGGGTGATCCTCTTCATACTGCTGGTGTTTGCGACGGCGCTGCTCGTCGTCAGCCTCGTCTTTCTGGTGACGATCCTGGCGCTCAACCGCCGCATGGCGGAGATCGAGCGCACAGGTCTGCAGGTCAATTCCCTGGTCATCAGCCGCGAGGAGCGGGTCATCGTGCTCAACACGATGGAATTCAAGCTGACCGAAGCCGCGATCGAGACGCTGGCCGTTCTGGCCGAGGCCCGGATGGATGATGACATCCTCACCGGAGCCGAGATCGAGGCGGTGATCCAGGGCAAGCCCTCCGCCGAATGTGACGAGGCCGCCGGGGCCACGCGGATCAAACGTCTGCGCGATTCCCTCGGAAATCAGATGGTCAGTGAGCTTTTGGTCAAGAACATCGCCCGGAAGGGGTACGTCCTGGCCATCAACCGGGACGTGATCCGGATGATGTAGCGCGGCGCCGCCCGCCCGCCCGCCGCGCCAGGACAGCATGCCATCGGGGCATGCCCGGCGCGGCGTTGGGGTCTGGCGTCTGCCGTGGCGCGGGTCGTGTGTGGCGTTCCGTTTGGATGCGCCCTCCCTGCCGCGCAGGCAGGCAACGGGCGCAGGGCTCATGTGGAACAGACCTGCGTCAGAGGTAGCCAGCGGCGCGCTGGGCGATGCCTTCGATATCGGCGGGTGCGATGCCGAGGTCATCGAGCTCACGGGCGCCGAGCGCGTTCAGCTCTGCTTTGGTTTCGCGGTAGACGCGATAACGCTGCACTGCAGCAGAAACGCGCGAAAAGAAGGAAGTGCCAGCGACGCTGGACACACGGGCTGTCGCATCAAAATAAGCCATGGGGTATCTCCATCAGAGTCTTACGGGTCACTGTGGCCCGTTTCGAGGAGATACCTATGCCAATGCTGCGCATGCACAATCCCATGCTTTGGCAAGGCTGCTATGCGCTGAGGTCAGCGCTAACAGTTTTACGCGAATGCGGCGGATCTGCGCGGCGCACGGCGCGCAACAGCCCGGCGCCGTACGATCCGAGCCGCCGCTCGACCCTGTGCCGTCTTCTATCCGGCGGCGCGGGCGCGCTGTCTCAGTTCGCGGGCATCAGGGTCAGGCGCTCTCCGGCCGACCAGTTCACCGCTTCGTAGCACAGCTGGGATCCGGCGCCGCCGCACCATCCGCCGTCGCGCGCGATCAGCAGGATAGGCTCCTCTTCCCATGTGATCCGCTGCCAGCCGAGCGCTTGGTATTGTGTGGTCTGCCCGGCCACCACGGTCCAGAGTGTGCACCCGCCGCTGCCGCAATAGGCGCTGGCCATGGAAGAGCAGGTGAACTTTGCACTGTCCACGATGATGTCCATCGGCGCTTCCCCGTCGAGGTCGACCTCCTGTACGGCGGCGCCCGCGTCAAAGGTCCCGTTCTCGAACGCGGCGCAATCGGCTGACGCGGTGTCGAGCAGCTCTTGCACCGGATCGGCGCTCTGCGCCACAAGCGGGGCGCCCGCAGCGACACACAGCACGAAGGCAAACAGTCGACGGGTCATGGGCGTGCACTCCTCAAAACGCCAGCGGGCGGGATCGTCCCTGCGGGGCAGGTCACCGCGACACTACCATAGTTGAACCAGAAGCGCTCCGACCCGGTGTCGCGGCAGCGCACGCCCTCGGCCAGCGCCATTGTGGCGACCCCGGCGCGCGCGCAGAGCTGTGCGATCAGCCGGTCGAGCGTCGCGTCGTCGCCCCAGCCGCTCATGTAGGTCTGCCGTCCTGTCCGCAGCGCCACCGGTGCCCCCGCCTCGGTGCGCAGCGCCACCTCGGCCGCGCCCTCCAACTCCTCCAGATAGCCCCGCACCGTGCCGCCTCCGTCGAGCGGCACGGGGCAATCGGGCCGCAGGCTTTCCACCCGCGCCACGGTCACGTCGAGCCCCGGCAGGGCCGGCGGGAGCGGCACCGGAATGGCGAAGTCCCCATCCCGCGCGCCCGAGCGTGGCCCGAGGAGCACCTCGCCGTCCACCGCCGCCAGCCGCGCCTTCAGCGCGCCCGTCATGTGCATCAGCCCCGGGGCCAGCACCACGCGGTAGCCGTCCAGCGCTGTGTCCACCGGCAGGATGTCGACCGAGAGCCCCGCGCGCCGGAGCGCCCGGTAATGGTCGAACACCAGCCCGAAGTAGCTCAGCCCCTGCCCGTGCGGCTGCACGTCCCAGGCCCAGTCGGCGTCGTAGTCGAAAAGGAGCGCCACGGGCGCCTGCACGGGCGCCACCTCGGGCGCCTCCGCCAGCTCTGCCGTCACCTGCCGCGCCTCCGCCAAAGCGGGCGCCTCGGCGGAATCGGGGCGCAAGAGCCCCGCATGCATCTGCTCCTGCGCGAACGGCGCCTGCCGCCAGCGAAAGTAGAGCACCGCCTCCGCCCCATGGGCAAAGGCCTCCCACGTCCACAGACGCACCATCCCCGGCAGCGGCGCGGGGTTGTAGGGCGCCCAGTTCACCGGCCCCGGCTGTTGCTCCATGACCCACCAGCGCCCGGCGTGGGCAGCGCGTCCGCGCGCGGCCCCGACCGCGCGATAGAGGTCATGGTGAAAGGCCTGAAAGTCCGGATCGCCCTGCCGCGCAAACGCGCGCTGGTGCTCCGGCGACGCCCCCACGCGATCCTCCAGGAAGCCCAGCGGGTAGCTGTCCCACGACGCGATGTCGAGGTCCGCGCCCACCGCGAAATGGTCGAACTCCGTCACCCGGCCCATGTAATTATGCGCAATCGGCGCGTCGGAATGGGCCCGGATAATCTCGGCCTGCGCGCGGTTGAACGCCACCACCTGGTCCGACGCAAACCGCCGGAACGCCAGCACATGCGCCGGGTTGGGCTCGGTGACGGTGAGGTTCGGCAGGTCGATCTCGTCGAAGCTGCGATACTCCATCGACCAGAAGACATTGCCCCACGCGGCGTTGAGCACGTCGATGTCGCCATCGTTCCCGGCCCCGGGGTATCGCGTCCGCAGCCACGCGCGAAACGCGCCCCGCGCCGCCTCCGACCACGACAGGATCGTGTCATGGCAGCCGTATTCGTTGTCGGTCTGCCACGCCGCCACATGGGGGTTCCGGCCATAGCGCGCGGCCACTGCCGTCACGATCCGGCGGCATTCCTCCAGGTAGCCCCGGTGCGAGAAGCAATAGTGCCGACGCGAGCCAAACTTGCGCGGCCGCCCCTCGGCATCCACCGCCAGCATGTCCGGGTGTGTGTCGACGACCCAGCGCGGCGGCGTGGCCGTCGGCGTGCCGAGCACGACGCGCAGGCCCGCGGCCCCCAGCACCTCGATCGCGCGGTCGAGCCAGCCCCAGTCGAACCGGCCCGGTTCGGGCTCGATCCGCGACCAGGCAAATTCCCCGATCCGCACCCAGGTGAGCCCGGCCTCCGCCATGCGGCGCGCGTCCTCGGCCCAGATCTTCTCGGGCCAGTGCTCGGGGTAGTAGCACGTCCCCAGCGTCCGCTTCATAGGATCACCCGGTGTTCGGCCTGGCCCGTGGCGTCGACCCTGACGGCAAAGGTCTGCCCCGCCGGGGCCTCCCCGCCCTGCTGCGCCGAGGTGACGTAGAGCGTGCCCAGATCCGCCCCGCCGAAGGCCGGGCAGGTGGTGAAGGGGGCGGGCAGGTTGAGCGTCTGCAGGAGCGTCCCGTCCGTGCCGTAACAGGCCACCCGCCCCGCGCCCCATTGCGCGTTCCAAAGCCGCCCGTCCGCGTCCACGACAGCGCCGTCCGGCCCCCAGTCTTCCCCGCGCGCATCGACAAAGACCGATGGCGCCCCGTCCGGCCACCCCTCCGCGTCGAGGGGCTGGCGCAGGATCCGCCCATCCTCCGTGTCGGTGTAGTAGGCGCAGGACCGGTCGGGCGCGAAGGCGATCGCGTTCGACACCGTGATCTCCGTCACGAGCCGGTGGAGCTCCCCGCGAAAGTAGCGGTAGATCGACCCGGCCCCCGGCTCCGCGCCCTTCCCCATCGTCCCGATCCAGAAGCCGCCCCAGGGGTCGGCCCGGCCGTCGTTGGAGCGTGTGGCCGCGTCCTCCGCCTCCAGCGCACAGATGTCGCGCCGCAACCCGGTGTCGAGCTCAAAGACAAAGAGCGCCGTCTCCGAGGCCACCAGAAGCTGCCGGTCGTCGATCCAACCCGCCGCCGAGACATGCTCGTCAAAGGCCCAGGATTGCGCCTTGCTCATCAGCCGCTTGCCCAGAAAGTCAAACCAGAAGAGCGCGCCGCGCTCGGGGTGCCAGAGCGGCCCTTCGCCCAGCAAACACGGCGTCGCATCGTAGACCGTCACGCTCATTGGCTCGCGTCCCACGCCGCCACAAGCTCTGCCGCGCGTGCGCCGACCTCTGCGGCTCGCAGCCCTGGCGTGTAGAGCGCCGAGCCGATGCCGAAGCCCGCAGCACCCGCCGCGCGCCAGGCGGCAAAGTCCGGCCCCGCGACGCCGCCCACGGCGTAGACCGGCGCGTCCGGCGGCAGCACGGCCCCGAGCGCCTTGAACCCGTCGAGCCCCAGCTTGAACGCGGGAAAGATCTTCAGCCCGTCGGCGCCCGCGCGCAGGGCGGCAAAGCACTCCGTCGCGGTGAAGACGCCCGGATAGGACAGCATCCCCGCCGCCTTCGTCGCCGCGATAACCTCCGGGTTGCAATCGGGCGAGACGACCATCCCCGCGCCGATCTCCGCCAGCCGCGTCACATCGGCGGGGTCGAGCACCGTGCCCGCGCCCACCAGCGCCCGGTCCCCCGCAAGATGCACCATCTCGGCGATGCTGACGAAGGGCTCCGGCGAGTTTAGCGGCACCTCGATCTTGGTGATCCCCGCGGCGATCAGCGCCTCGGTCACTTCGGCGGCATGGTGCGGTGGCAATCCCCGCAGAATGGCGATGATCTCTCGCATCACGCTGTCCTTTCTGTCGCCGCTAGCCGCGCCCGCGCGAGCCCGCCCAGCGTCACCGCCTCAGCGTCCAGCATCTTCGGTACGATTCCCTGCGCTTCCAGCGCTTTGCCATAGCGTCGTGCCAGCGTGCCCTCGCCCACAATGGTGACGGCCTGCCCCAGCCAATAGGGCCGGGCGCCCGCCAACTCCATCCCGATCAGCAGCCCAGACAGCCGCGCCCGCGCCGTCTCTGGCGCAAGGTCATTCAGGAGCGCCTCCGCCCGCAGCCCAAAAAGCCCGCCCGTCAGCCGTGCAGGGTGAGACAATCCCTCGGAAAGCGCGACCTCAAACGCCCCGTCATCCCAGCCCGTCGCCCCGATCGTATGCCGCAGGACGGAGTGCCCCGTCAGGAGCGCAAAGAGCTCCCCCGTCATGAAAGTGCGAAACGAAACGACCTCGCCCGCACTGACCTGCGCCCATTTCGAATGCGTTCCCGGCAGGCAAACGACCCCGTCAAATCCCGGCTCCGCCGTCAGGACGCCGCCGATCTGCGTCTCCTCCCCCCGCATTACGTCAGCCGGCCGCGCTTGCTTCAGCCCCGGGAGGAGCCGAACGTCGAGCCTATCGTCAGCCGTCGCAACCGTCGTGGCATGTGTCAGGTCCGGTGGCGCTGCTGGCACGGAAAGGTAGGCGGCCTCGGCCCACCCCTGGCGCGCACCGGCCATGCCACAGCAGACAACGGGGAGTGTGCCGCGACGTGGGAGGGCATCTTCCACAAGGGCGAGCAGAGCCGCCTCGAACGCGTCGGGTTTGAGCGCGGCCATCCCGGCGTCCGACGTGCGACGGTCGAGAATGTCGCCGTCTTCCCCGAGGAGCCACACGCGAAGGTTGGACGTGCCCCAATCCACAGCAATCCAAGCAAGGTTTGCGCGCGACCCGCCATATCCATTCGTCCGGCTCATCAGCCGGTCACCACGACACCACCATCGACCACCAAGGATTGTCCGGTGATCATTCGGCTTGAGTCCGAGGCCAGAAAGAGCGTGGCGCCGACAATGTCCTGCGGCGCGAGGTGATCCTTCAGGCACTGGCGCTCGAGATGTGCCGCAAGGGAGTCGGGATCTGCCCACTTCTCGAGCTGCTTGTCGGTCAGAACCCAGCCTGGCGCGATGGCATTCACGCGAATTCGGTCCGGACCAAACTCCCGGGCAAGGCTCCGCACCATCCCGTTCAGCCCCGAATTAGACGTCGTATAGATCGGATATCCGGCATTCCCCATCATGTAGCTGATCGACGTAAATTGGATGATGCTCCCCCCTCCAGCGGCTTGCATGCCCGGAAGAACCGCTTGTGCCGCAAAGAACTGCGCCTTGAGATTGATTGCGGCTGACCAATCCCAAAAGGTCTCATCAACCTCAAGTGTGGCGTGGCGCTGGTCATTGGCCGCGTTATTGACGAGCACGCGGATCGCGCCATCCTCCCGTGCCGCCAGGTCGACCGCGGCGCGCAGGGCAGAGATGTCGGTCATGTCGCATTGGATGAACCGAGGGCGGTTTCCTGTTGTCTCTTCCATTGTCTCGACAAAGTGCGACGCATCGCTGCGTCCGACAAAGGTGACTCGTGCTCCAAGCCGCAAGAACCCCTCCGTCAAGGACGCGCCAATGCCGGACCCGCCTCCGGTAATGAAGACCGGCGTCTCCCGCAGGTCTGGGTAGATGGGTAGTGTCATCGGTTCATCTCCAATTCGAGGCGCAAGAGTTTTGAAACAAAACTCTTGCAAAACTCTTGTTCCAAGAGTTTTGCCGCTTCACGGGTGGTCTATCGTGATCGCAGGTCTTGTTTGCGCCGATGGTTCCGGCTCTGGTGCAGCCGCCGGCTTTGCAAGCTCTGGCGGGCGCGATGGCGGCACTCTTGGTGCGCAGGAACCGTTGACGCAGAGGTTTGGCGTTGGGATCAACCTGTTTCCGCATAGGATCATGATTGCACGGGGCTGAATTAGGGTTCTTGAGGGCGCGACCGGCGCAAGCTGACGCGACGGTGGAGGCGATCAGGTGCGATGCTTTCCTAGGGGCGACGGCGCGCCGTGCGGCGCACCAATCCCATGCGTGTGTTTGGAAGGACTTGCGTCTCAGGGGCCTCCGTTCGGTATCACGTCCGCGGGTCTCGACGCGGAGGGTGAGGCGGATCTGCTCGGTGTACCGTGTTTCTGTGGAACGTGCTGACGTCGAGCTTTCGGCGGTCTTGCCAGGGGTAGTGTCGGGATGCGCCTTGAGGCTGCCGCGCTTCCGGCGGCCGCGCGCCGTGTCCGGGGTGCTGGACGAACACAGCGTCCAGCCGCGGCGATCGCTGCGACGGCACGTGGCTTGAGCGGGCAGAGCGGCGGAACGGTGTTGGTGCGTCATGCGTGTGATCGTGGGCTTTGCGATGGATGGTTATGTCGGAAAGGGGGGCCAGCCCCCCGGCCTGCGGCCTCCCCCCGCGGTACTGCCTTGCAAGAAGAAGATGCGCCGTCAGGCCGCTTTTCGGGGGCGGGCCCAGATGGGGAGAGTCTCTGCATGGGCCGCGAGGAGATCTGTGATGAGAGCGCGGATCTGGCGGAGGTCGAGCTCCCCGGCGGTGTGCGGGTCGAGCATGGCGGCGTGCACAAGGTGTTCCGTGTCTTCTTCCACAAGGGCGCGGACAGTGAGCTCCTGGACATTGATCTGGGTGCGCATCAACGCCGTGAGCTGAGGTGGGATGTCCGTAACGATGGTGGGCTGGAGGCCCTGCGCGTCGACCAGGCACGGAGTTTCAACAGCCGCGCCCTGCGGAAGCTGGGGGATCTGGCCCTGGTTCGGCAAGTTGCCATACGCGCGGTAGGGGGTGTCTGTGAGGATCGCGTTGATGATCTCGGCGGCAAACTCGTGGGACTTGGCGTGGGAGACGCTGCTTGCAGTGCGGTAGGCGTCGGCCTGGGCAGCCCACTCGGCCATCTGTTCCTCGCAGCGTTTGGGGTATTCATCGAGCGGAATGCCGAAGTGCTCGATCAGATCGTCGCGGCCGTTCTTGATGAACCAGGGGACGTATTCTGCGAGGTGTTCCGAGCTCTCGGTACAGAAGTAGCCGAGATGGGACATGACCTCGTAGCGCACCTTATTGGGGCATCGGGCGTGGTGGAGTGGGGCTTTGGGCAGCCGGCCTGCGGCGTAGCCCTCGGCCAGGCGGGGGTAGAGCGAGTGGCCCTTGTGCGAGAATTCCAGAAAGAAGGCCACGTGGTTTACGCCGGCGACACGATAGCGGAGCTCGTCCTGGGGAAGATCAAGGTCGTGCGCAATCTCCTCCACGGTATTCTGGACGGAGTGGCAAAGGCCCACCTGGCGGATCTTTGGAAAGCGCTCCGCGAGCGCCCAGGTGTTGATCGCCATGGGGTTGACGTATTGCAGCAGAAGCGCGTTCGGACAGAGCTCTGCCATGTCGGCGGCGACGGCCCAGAGGTGCGGCACGGTGCGCAGGCCGCGCATGATACCGCCGACGCCGAGCGTGTCGCCGATCGTCTGGCGCAGGCCATGGGCGCGCGGGATCTCGAAATCGATGACAGTTGAGGGGCGGTATCCCCCGATCTGGAAAGCCGTCACAACGAAGTCCGCACCGTCCAGGGCGCGGCGGCGGTCGGTGGTCGCCTCGATCTGGGCCGACTGACCGGAGGCCGCGACGAGCTTGCGCGCGACGAGGGCGCTTTCCTCAAGCCGGGTTTCGTCGATATCCATCAGGGCAAATGTCGCGCCGTTGAGCGACAGGAAGGTCAGGCAATCCCCCACGATGTTCTTCATGAAGATCGTGGAGCCGGCACCGATGAAGGCGATCTTGGTCATGGGCGTGATCCAAAAGGGGCGTAAGCCGATGGGAAGAGGGGTTACTTCACGGCGCCGAGGGTGAGGCCCGCGATGAAGTGGCGTTGCATCAGGAAGAACATCAGCACGGGCGGCAGGGCGGCCACGAGGCTGCCCGCGCTCATCAGGTGATAGGCAGCGCGGTACTGCGCGTTGAACGACGTGATCCCCGCTGTCACCGGCTGATGCTCTGGGCCCTGGGTCATGACGACCGCCCAGAAATAATCGTTCCAGATGAAGGTGAAGATCAGCACCGAGAGCGCCGCAATCGCCGGCTTCATCAGCGGCAGCACCACGAACCAGAAGATCCGCCACTCGGCCACGCCTTCCACCCGCGCCGCCTCGATCAGCTCGAACGGCAGCGCCCGGATGAAGTTCCGCATGAAAAGGGTGCAGAACCCGGTCTGGAAAGCGACGTGGAACAGGACCAGTCCC
>JBCCYI010000012.1:0-34669 GCA_039189975.1 Pseudomonadota bacterium | reverse complement strand
GCGCATTGGCATCTGGTGGCACGGGCTCCGGAAAATCGTGACGGACAGGTCATCGACCGTCGCGGTGATCGTCCTGTGGATATGGCCGGCAAAGGCATGGCGGACACCTGCGTCCTTGAGACGTTGCCGAACAGTGCCTGCGTCCTGCAACGCGATCCGGTCCATGCCCGTCATCCCGACTTCGATCGGGGGGTGGTGCATAAAGACGAGACACGGCCGTGCCCCTGCCGTCGCCAGCGCCCAATCGAGCCAGTGGAGGCGCTGCGCGCATAGCCTGCCAGAGTGGAGCGGGCGTGCGTCCGGGTCATGCGTGTCCAGGGTCACGAGCCGCAGATCGTCAAAGTCGACGATCGACTGGACGAACCCGTTGTCATCCACCGGTGCCTCCGGCACGGCAGCCTTGAACGCGCGCCGGTCGTCATGGTTCCCGATCAGAAAGCTCACGGGCCACGGCAGATCCCGTAGCAGGGGAGTAAGGCGGCCGTATTCTTCTGGCGTGCCGTGGTGCGTCAGATCGCCGAGGAGCACCAGCCGCTCCGCATCCGGGTGATGCGCCACCGCATCGCTCAGGACGGCGCCCAGACGCGCAGCCGGGTCGAGGCCAATGAGCGTTTCCCCGCTCGGCAAGAGATGCAGGTCGGTGGCAACGAGGATCTTTCGCATGTCGTGTCCTGTGAGAGAGGGCGGCCGCCGCGTCCCCGGTGGGGTCGGGCACCGAGCCCCACCGCGACCGGCAGATCCGACGTGCACCGGTGTTCAGAGGGTGCAACGAGGGTCGGGCTCACAGCTTTCGACAGGCGCGAAGCTGGCTCTCGTAAGTGTCGGCCCGGCTGGCCACCCGGCTCGACACGTTCAGCAGCCACGCCTTCGAACGGTAGGAGCCGCGCGCATAGCCGGTCCAGCCATCGTGATACGCCAAATATTGGTTACGCGCGTCATCCAGGGCGATGCCGTTCCGTTTGCGCGTTTCGTTCATGTACCAGCCCATGAAATCCGTGGCGTCGCGGATCTTGTCACGGCGCGCGCGGCGATTGCCTGTCGCGTCCTTGTAAGCGTCCCAGGTTCCGTCCAGCGCCTGGCTGTAGCCATAGGCCGTCGAGATCCGGCCCACCGGGATGACGCCAAGTTCCCAGCGGAAAGGCGTTTCCGCATCGCCGTCGAACTTGCTTTCCTGATGGATGATTGCCATTTGCACCGGAACGGGGATGTCCCACTTGCGCTCGGTCGCACGCATGGCCCGCAGATATGCGGGCCGCTCGCGCACGATCGCGCATGCGTTGTCGAGGTCTCGGGGGGAGGTTTTCTCGCCGCCGCCGCACGCGGCCAACGCAAGAAGTAGCCCAAGGGCTAGAAAGTGTCTGCTCATGCCTGTTGTCCGCCTTGTTTGCCGCCGGATCGCTGGGGATTATCTTAGCGCAAAGAATGCCGAGGGGGAACGCATCCGCCGATCACGAATTCGGCGGATTTAAGGCCCAACCGGGTATGGGGGGCTGATGTACGGTCTGTTTCCCGCTCCTTCCGGTCTGTCGCATGGACAGTCTGGTGCGCGGGTTGTAGCTAAAAGGGGTGTGAGAGTGGTGACGATGTTGAAAATCAAGGCCAAGTATCATCTGGGGCAGGTTGTCCGTCACCGCAAACATCCGTTTCGCGGCGTGGTTTTTGATGTCGACGCGATCTTCTCGAACTCCCAGGAATGGTATGACGCTATCCCGGAGGACAGTCGCCCCGCGAAGGAGCAACCGTTCTATCACCTGCTGGCGGAGAACGATCAGAGCTATTACGTCGCTTACGTGTCCGAGCAGAACCTCCTGCCGGACTATTCAGGCGAGCCGGTGGATCACCCGGACGTTCCCGATCTCTTCGGAGAATTCGAGGACGGTATCTACCCGCTGCACTTCCAGCTGAACTAGCGCGCCTTTCGCGCAGGCCGGTTGCTTCAACGCGTCCCGTGGGCGAAATCACCGCCGCAAGAGCGAACAGGCCCGGCGCCAAACCGGCTTGCGGCGAACGGCGCGCGTGTCAGCCTTTGCCCTCGACGTTTTGCGCAAAGCTCTCCTTGAACGCCGCCTGCTGGTCGGCCGTCGCCTCCGTCTGATACTGCGCCTTCCACTCGGCATAGGGCATCCCATAGACGATCGTGCGCGCCTCTTTCTCGGACAGTTCGAGCCCTCGCGCGGTCGCCGCTTCGCTGTACCAGCGGCTCATACAGTTCCGACAGAAACCGGCGAGGTTCATCATGTCGATGTTCTGAACATCCGTTCGCTCTTGCAGATGCGCCATCAACCTGCGGAAGGCAGCGGCCTCAAGCTCGGTGCGTGTGGTGTCGTCCATGCCCTATCTCCCTGATCGCTCATGTTGCATGTTGGGGCTTTGCCCGATGTCGGCAAGAGCCGCCTGGAGCAATGGTGCAAGACGCCGGGCCCAGGCGCGCTGATCCGCCAACGTCTCGATGAGGTCCTGACGCAGCTCGATGAGCACATTCGCCCTTCCCGCGCTGAGGGCATGCCTGTCGATGGAATCGCCGGGCAGATGGCCGCCGTAGGGTTCGTTGTCGCCAACGACGATATCGCCCTCTGCCGTGAGCCGCGCAATCAGGGCGTGGGCGAGGCGCGAATCGCGATAGCTGTGGAGAACGCCGACGTGCCAGGGGCGCGGCGCGCGCCCGCGCAATCTGGGCGTAAAGGAATGAACGGCGCAGATCGCGGGGTCTGGGTGGCGTGCCGCGACGCGGGCAACCGCATCATGGTAGGGCCGGTAACAGAGCGTGAGCCGGTGCGCGAGCTCGTCGGAGTCGGCGAAACGGTTGCCCGGAATCACCGTGCCGTCGTAAATGCGCATCAAAAGCGTGGGGTCATCCTCGCCCCGGTTGGGATCAATCACGAGGCGCGAGAAGTTCGAGGTGACAACCGGCGCGCCCAACGCCTCCCCAAGACAAAACGACACCCCGGCCGCCCCCGGATCATAGGCGATATGACGCCCCATGTCGGCCTGGCCCAGCCCGAGCGAGCCGTCGCGAATGGCGGCGGGGATGGTGTTTGTCGCGTGATCGCATGTCACAAGCCACGGGCCTGGGCGATCTTCGCCGGTGATGCGGAAGGGTTGGTATGTCATGGGCATGTTAAGTCCCCCGTCCATAGGCAAGCCGGCCCGAAAGGACCAGACCCTGACGGAGCGCGCCTCCGCATCGGGGCGGTTTGTCCGGCCAGGGTCGGGGTTGGGGGTTTGCTGCGGATGGACTTTAGCGCTACCACACGGGCAATTCATCGGCGCCTCATGTGGCGCGGCACACTGGGAGACTGCCCATGAGACGGGAAAGAAACGTCAAGATCGTTGCGACGCTGGGGCCGTCCTCGTCAACGAAGGAGATGATCGAAGCGCTCTATACGGCCGGCGCCGATGTGTTTCGTCTGAACATGTCGCACGGCAGCCACGAGGAGATCGCCGAGCGGCATCGAATCATCCGCGAGATCGAAGCGGAGGCGGGGCGCCCCATCGCCATCCTCGCGGATCTTCAGGGCCCCAAACTGCGCGTCGGCGTCTTTGCCGGCGACAGCGAAGACCTGGCGGAGGGCGCATCGTTCCGGCTGGACCTGGACCCGGCAGAGGGAGACGCGAGCCGGGTGTGCCTGCCGCATCCGGAGATCTTCGCCGCGCTGCAGCCCGGCGCCGCACTTCTGGTCAACGACGGCAAGATCCGGCTGAAGGTTACGGCCTGTGGCGCGGATTTCGCGGATTGCACAGTGATCGCCGGCGGCACGATCTCCAACCGCAAGGGCGTGAATGTTCCCGATGTCGTCCTCCCGGTGGCCGCGTTGTCCGACAAGGACCGGGCCGACCTGGACTTTGTCTGCGATCTCGGGGTGGACTGGCTGGCCCTTTCCTTTGTGCAGCGGCCCGACGATGTGCATGAGGCGCGTGAGCGGGCAAAGGGGCGCGCCGCAATCCTGTCCAAGATCGAAAAGCCCGCAGCCGTGAAGGCCTACGACTCGATCCTCGAAGCGTCCGATGCGATCATGGTCGCGCGCGGGGACCTTGGCGTCGAACTGCCCGTGCAGAACGTGCCGTCGATCCAGAAGCAGCTGATCCGCGGTGCGCGCGCTGCGGGCAAGCCGGTGATTGTGGCCACGCAGATGCTCGAGTCGATGATCGAGAGCCCGGTGCCGACGCGGGCCGAAGTGTCGGACGTCGCCACCGCCATCTACGAGGGCGCCGATGCCGTGATGCTCTCGGCGGAATCGGCGGCGGGCCAGTATCCGATCGAAGCGGTCACGACGATGAACGCCGTTGCGACCGAGGTGGAGAGTCATCCGACTCACCGCGAGATCATCGAGGCCAATCGCACGATCGACCGTGTGACCCGCGCCGATGCCATCGTTTCCGCCGCGCGCACCATCGCCGAAACGACCGGGATCAAGGCCATCGCCTGCTTCACCGAATCGGGTACGACGGGCGCGCTGATGGCGCGTGAGCGCCCCCGCGTCCCGATCATGGCGCTGACGCCCCACGTGCTGACGGCGCGCCGACTGTGCCTCTACTGGGGCGTCACCTGCTGCACGCTCGACGGTGAGATCCTGCGTTTCAAAATGGCCGTGGTGGGCGCCGCGCGCAAAGCCCGCGAGGAAGGGTTTGCCGAGACATCGGACCACATCGTCGTCGTCGCGGGCGTCCCGTTCAACGAAGCTGGTAGCACGAACATTCTGCGGATTGCTCCCTGCGATGAGCGCCTGATCTACCGCAGCGATCCCGAATAACGGGGCGCGGCGCTCAGGCACTTCATTTCCGCGGCGCCCGCGTCAGCTGGCCCTTGCCAGAGGCGCGCGGGCGCAGTATACGCCGCCGCTCTACCCCACACGCGCGGGCCAAAAGTGGCATGCCTGCGGGCGTGGTTCTGACCCTCTGTCCTTCAAAGGAGCGGCAAATGCCCAAGATGAAGACGAAGTCGAGCGCCAAGAAGCGCTTCAAAGTGACGGCCAGCGGAAAGGTCGTCGGTGCGCAGGCCGGCAAACGCCACGGCATGATCAAGCGCACCAACAAGTTCCTCCGCAACGCCCGCGGCACCACCACCTTGTCCGAGCCTGACGCGAAGATCGTCAAGCGGACGATGATGCCCTACGCGCGCTAAGGAGGACGAGAGATGTCGAGAACAAAAGGCGGAACCGTCGCCCACGCGCGGCACAAGAAGGTCATCAAGGCGGCCAAAGGCTATTATGGCCGCCGGTCGACCAACTTCAAAACGGCCACGCAGGCCGTCGACAAGGCCAACCAATACGCCACGCGCGACCGTAAGAACCGCAAGCGCCAGTTCCGCGCGCTGTGGATTCAGCGGATCAACGCCGCCGTGCGGGCCCACGATGAAAGTCTGACCTATTCGCGGTTCATCAACGGCCTGGCCAAGGCCGGGATCGAGGTGGACCGCAAGGTCCTCGCAGACCTCGCCGTGCACGAGCCCGACGCGTTCAACGGCATCGTCGACAAGGCCAAGGCCGCCCTGGCCTGACCCCTGCAGCGCCCCGCGGGGCGACGAAGTGACCAAGGGCGTGTCTCCGATCCGGGACGCGCCCTTTGCATGTGCGGTGCCGATGCGGCCGGGCTTGTCTTCGCTTGGTGCTGTGGTAGGCACCGCGCAATACCAAGGAAAGCGCCATGGAAGATCTTCGAGCCAAATACGTCTCCGCGATCGCCGACGCCGCCGATGAAGCTGCGCTCGAAGATCTGCGTGTCGCTGCCATTGGCAAGAAAGGCGAAATCAGCCTGGCCATGCGCGAGCTGGGGAAGATGAGCCCGGAGGAGCGCAAGGAGGCCGGCCCGCGGCTCAACGCCCTCAAAGACGAGATCGCGAGCGCGCTTGCGGCCAAGAAAGTCGCTCTCGCCGATGCCGCGCTCGACGCGCGCCTGCGGGCGGAATGGCTCGATGTGACCCTGCCGACGCGGCCCGCAGCGCGCGGGACGGTGCACCCTGTGAGCCAGGTGACAGAGGAGGTCACCGCGATCTTCGCCGACATGGGCTTTGCCGTGGCGGAAGGGCCGCAGATCGAGACGGACTGGCACAATTTCGACGCGCTCAATATGCCCAGCCACCATTCCGCCCGGGCGGAGATGGACACGTTCTACATGGCGCGCGCCGAAGGAGATGAGCGCCCGCCGCATGTCTTGCGCACCCACACGTCCCCGGTCCAGATCCGGTCGATGCTGGCACAGGGTGCTCCGCTGCGGATCATCGCGCCGGGGCGGGTCTACCGCTCGGATTACGATCAGACGCACACGCCCATGTTCCACCAGATCGAGGGGCTGGCGCTCGACACGGATATCACAATGGCTAACCTGAAGTGGTGCCTGGAGGAGTTTGCGGCCGCGTTCTTCGAAGTGGACAAGATCGAGGTGCGGTTTCGTGCCTCGCACTTCCCCTTCACCGAACCCTCGGCGGAGATCGACTTTCGCTGTTCGTGGGTCGATGGGACGCTGCGCCTCGGAGAGGGCGACGATTGGCTGGAGGCCGGGGGCTCCGGCATGGTCCATCCCAAGGTGCTCGCCGCTGGCGGGATCGACCCGGACACCTACCAGGGTTTTGCCTTCGGGCTGGGAATCGACCGGCTCGCGATGTTGAAGTACGGCATCCCCGATCTGCGGGCGTTCTTCGACAGTGACCTGCGGTGGCTGCGCCACTACGGGTTTGCGTCGCTTGACGTGCCGACGGTGCGCGGGGGCCTGAGCCGCTAGGCGCGTCTCGGTCGTTCTGCCGGGCTAGAAGCTGGTGCCGACCGACAGGCGTCCGCCCGCGATAGAGTTTCGCCCGCTGCCCGCGCAGTGAAACTTGCTTCCGGCGTCGGCGCCGTAGCAGTTCACGTAACGCGAATTATTGCTCACGAGGCTGGAGCTGCGTGGCCCGCTGTCCGCCATCGTGACGAGCACAATAAGGGCCAGCAGGACGATACTGAGCGCGCGCGGTCCCATCGGGTCGAACGGAAGCAACATGCGACTATATCCTTGTGCTCAACTGCCCCAGCATGGGGGGTAGCGCAGAAATGTGGCGACACTGGGGCGTTGTATTCAAATTGCGTCGCTTTCATGGTCGCGCGAAGAGAGGACTACACTGGATGGCTTGGTCACGGTTGCGTTGGGTGCTGCTCCTCGGGATCATCGTGGTGGCGCATGCTGCGATGTGGTTGTCGCCAAACACAACGCCCGAGGCGGCGTTGCGCCTGACGCTCGGCAACGCGGCTATCTGGGCGGTTGTTCTGTTGCCTGCAATTGGCGTGTCGATGTGGGCCAAGGCGCATCGCCGCGCCAACGCCGCCGCGCGCAAGAGAGAGGTGACCGATGATTGACGCATTGCGCCGCCGCTACCCCGGCGCGGAGACCTTTACTTTTGGCGACAGCCGCGCGCTTTGCGACGATCTGCTGGCGCGGGTCCGCGATGGGCGCAAAACGGCCACCTGCGGGGCGCTGAGAGACTTTCAGGACGGAGGCGAGGCGCTTCCGCACGTCGGACGCGCTGACATCTCGCTGGATTGGGACGGTCGGCCGGCCCTCGTCATTCGGACGATGGCTGTTGATATCCGCCGGTTCTGTGACGTCGACGCGAGCTTTGCGCTCGCGGAAGGCGAAAATGAAACGCTGGAGGGCTGGCGCCGGGATCATCGGTCCTATTTCGAGCGCAACGGTGGCTTTCGCGAGGATATGGAGCTTGTCTGCGAACGGTTCGAGCTCGTCGAGGATCTCGCGTCCCTGGGGGTGCGCTAGGGGCGCCCGACCTCCTTCTTCAGCACAGCGGGCAGTGGTGTGATGCTGACCGGGGGGACCGTCAGCGCGAGGCCGGCGGGCAACGCCGGACGCGCTTCCGGCGCGCTCCGGGCGCGGTACGGCAGACCCTCCGAGGCATGTTCCGGCGATGCAACCGCCTCCAACGCGTCCGGCGCGGGCGGAAACAGCGTCCGTGCTCCGACGGCGAGGCCAAGGGCGATCAGGATGGGCAGGCGAGACGACCCCAAGGCACGGCGCCGCGTCCGCTCGGGTCTGGGCAGAATGGCGTGGACCATGGGCGCTCCTTCTGAACGGGTGCGCCGGTGTTAGCCCCAATCCATTGCGCCTTGGTTAACTGTTCCCGTCCGTTTCCGCGGCCCCGGAAAGCCCCGGTACGAGTTGCGACACTGGCATGTCGAGCCAACGGCCCGGGTGATACTGACAGAGCACGCGGTTCCAGTCGGGATCGTTGAAGACGCCCTGGCATTCGAAACCGGCGCCGCCACCGAGGCGAGGGCCCTGAGATTCGTTCAGCAGCCCCAGAACGACCAATGCGACCACGGCCAGAAACAGCGGCTTCGCCAGGTAGCCGATCATATCAAACAGAGCCCCCATCGACCCAAACTCCATACGTTAACCCTTGAACAGTCTGAAAAATGCCACGATCCGGGGTAGCCCGTCAAAAAAAGGACAAAGTTTACCAAATCCCGGAAACGGTTTACCGCCATTGAGGGGATTGTCGCGCGGGTGCTCTGGTTTGGCGGGGTTTCCCCTGCTGCCCGGGTCGGATAAGTCGCCCGCAAGACGATTATCCGCACCGGAGCGCCGCCATGAAATTCGCCCTGAGCTGGTTGAAGGACCATCTGGAGACCGACGCGTCCCTGGATGACATCCTCTACGCCCTGACCGATCTCGGTCTCGAAGTGGAGGGCGTGACCGATCCCGCCTCCCGGCTCGCCGCGTTTACGCTGGGCTACGTGCGCACCGCCGAGCAGCACCCGGACGCCGACCGGCTGCGTGTGTGCCAGGTCGAGACGGACGAGGGCGACAAGCAGATCATCTGTGGCGCGCCGAACGCGCGCGCTGGCATTACCGTCGTGGTCGCCAAGCCGGGCATGTACGTGCCGGGCATCGACACGACGATTGGGGTGGGCAAGATCCGCGGCGTCGAGAGCTTCGGGATGATGGCCTCCGAGCGCGAGCTGGAGCTGTCGGACGAGCACGACGGGATCATCGAGCTGCCCTCCGGCAAGGTGGGGGATCGCTTCGTCGACTGGCTGGCGGAGCACGACCCGGCCAAGGTCGACCCGGTGATCGAGATCGCGATCACGCCCAACCGGGGCGACGCGCTGGGCGTGCGCGGCGTGGCGCGCGATCTTGCGGCGCGCGGCCTCGGCACGCTGAAGGCGCGCGACACGGATCCCGTGCCGGGCACGTTCCCTTGTCCCATCGGGGTGACGATCGAGGCCGATACGCTGGAGCAGGCACCCGTTTTCTACGGGAGGGTCATCCGCGGGGTGACGAACGGGCCGTCGCCGCAATGGCTTCAGGATGCGCTACGCGCCATCGGGCTGCGTCCGATCTCGACGCTGGTCGACATCACGAACTTCTTCACCTTCGACAGGAACCGCCCGCTCCATGTCTTCGACGCGGACAAGGTCAAGGGCGATCTGCGGCTCTATCGGGCGCAGGGGGGCGAGACGATCGTTGGCCTCGACGAGAAGACGTACACCTTTGCCAAGGGGATGACGATCATCGCCGACGAGACCGGGCCCGAGAGTATCGCCGGTGTCATGGGCGGGCTGTCGACCGGGTGCACCGAGGAGACGGTGAATGTCTTTGTCGAGGCCGCCTTCTTCGATCCGGTGCAGACAGCGCACACCGGGCGCGCGCTGAAGATCAACTCCGACGCGCGCTACCGGTTCGAGCGTGGGATCGACCCTGCGTGGACGCCCACCGGGCTGGAGCATGCCACGCGCATGATCCTGGACCTTTGCGGCGGCGAGGCCTCGGAGGTTGTGATGGCAGGGTCCATGCCGGATCACGGTCGTGCCTACAGGTTCGACCCTGTTCGCGTCGAGCGACTGGTGGGCATGTCGATCCCCGAGGCCGAGCAGCGCGCGGCGCTGGAGGCGCTGGGCTTCACGCTCGCGGATGGCCAGGCGCACGTGCCGTCCTGGCGGCCGGATGTGCAAGGCGAAGCGGACATCGTCGAAGAGGTGGCGCGGATCGCCTCGCTGACGAAACTGGAAGGCGTGCCGATGCGTCGGCCGCAGCCTGGTGTGCCTAAGCCCGTCCTGACGCCGATGCAGAAGCGCGAAGCGGCTGCCCGGCGCACTGCGGCGGCGCTCGGAATGAACGAATGCGTCACCTATTCCTTCATCGACGCCGAGGCTGCGGCGCTCTTCGATGGCGGAACGGATGCAACGCGGCTCGAAAACCCGATCTCATCGGAAATGAGCCACATGCGCCCCGCGCTGTTGCCCGGCCTTTTGCGGGCTGCGGCTCGAAACCAGGCTCGCGGGTTTGGCAACCTGGCTCTCTTCGAGGTCGGCGCTGCGTTTCACGGCGGTGAGCCGCAGGAGCAGCATGTGCTCGTCAGTGGCATCCGCGTCGGCGCGACCGGCCCGAAGGATGTGCACGGCGCGCAGCGGCCCGTCGATCCTTTTGATGCCAAGGCCGACGCCGAGGCGATCCTCTCTGCGATCGGAGCGCCGGCCAAGGTGCAGATCCGGCGCGGTGCGCGGGACTGGTGGCATCCTGGCCAGCATGGGATGCTTTGCCTTGGTCCCAAGAACGTTCTGGGGATCTTCGGTGCGCTCCACCCGCGGGTGCTCGACGCGCTCGATGTGAAGGGGCCAGCTGTTGGGTTCACGGTCTGGCTCGACGCCGTGCCGCTTCCAAAGGCCAAGAGCGCCAGCCGCAGTGCCCTGAGCATCTCTGATCTTCAGGTGGTCGAGCGGGACTTTGCTTTTGTGCTCGATGCCGACGTCCCGGCGCTCGACGTGGTGAACGCGGCTCAGGGCGCGGACAAGGCGCTGATCGAGGAGGTGCGTGTCTTCGACGAATTCATCGGCGGCGCGGTCGGCGAAGGCAAGAAGAGCCTCGCGATCACGGTGCGTCTTCAGCCCCGCGACAAGACCCTGACCGACGAGCAGATCGACGCGGTTGGCAAGGCCGTGGTCGCCAAGGTCACGAAAGCGACGGGCGGCAGTCTGCGCGGCTGACCCCCGGGGTTAGGCGGCTTTCGCCGGCTGGCCATCGTCCTCTGTCGTGTCGTCCTTGATGGTGCAGGCTCCGACGATGCGGCGCGCACAGGGCGCCACCACGAGGATGGTCGGGAACGCGACCGCCCAGCTAAAGGGCCAGTTCGTCAGCCACAGCCCGACGAAGCCGTCGACCATGCCGAGCGTCCGAAAGGTCGAGATCCCCGAGACCATGCAAGACATCAGTCCTGACACGATCAGGGCAAAGGCGACATGGGCGAAACGGTGGGGGATCATGGCAGGGTCCGGGTCTTGGTGGGGTGCCGCTCAAATTGTCGGAAGCGGCACGTCAAACAAGCCGCACCAGCGCGCAGAGATCTGAGCAAAATTGCTCAAGAACGTTCCCGTGAGGCGTGTTTCAATCCCGTCAGGGCAACTCGCTTGCCAGAATCACCGGAAAGAACACGCCACCGGACCACAGGCCAAACCAGCGCTCGCCACCGACTTCCGCGCAGGTGCCCAGATCGACCAGACGGTAAAAGGTCTTGCGGTCGATCAGCGCCTCAAGCTCCGCGCGCACGAGGACGTAGGGCGCAGGTTCACCCGTTTCGGGGTCGTGGACGACGCGCAGCGGCGCGTCTGGCCCGATGCGCACCACGTCGCCGACATGTGTGGTCAACGTGAGGGACTGATCTTCGCCGGTTCCGCTGACCTCTGCGTCGACGGCGACGAACGGGGCGTCCTCGACCCGGATCCCGACCTTTTCGACCGGGGTCACCAGAAAATAATCTGCCCCCTCTTTGCGCAGTATCGAAGAAAAAAGCTTCACCAGCCCCGGACGCGTGATCGGGGTGCCCTCGTAGAACCACGTGCCATCGCGACGGATTTCCATGTCCAGGTCGCCACAAAAGGCCGGATTCCAGAGGTGAACCGGCGGAAGGCCTGTCCCATCGCGTGCCGCACGTGCCGCTGCGGCAATGGCTTCGGGGCTCGTTTTCACGCTCATGTGCACCTCTGGGTTTTTGCCATTTGAGCTGGATGCGATAGGTTCTGGCAATAGTCTAACTCGCCCGGAGCTCCCGCCCATGTCCGACCCTACTGCCGATGCCGACGCCCTCGTCGCCCAAATCGAAGCGCTTGGCGCCAAGCTGGGCGAGGCCAAGGCCTCGATCACCAAGCGGTTCATCGGGCAGGAGCGGGTGGTGGACCTTGTGCTGTCATCGCTCCTGTGTGGCGGTCATGGTCTGTTGATCGGGCTGCCGGGCCTGGGAAAGACCCGTCTTGTCGACACGCTCGGTACGGTGATGGGGCTCAACAGCAACCGTATCCAGTTCACGCCGGACCTGATGCCGGCGGACATTTTGGGCTCCGAGGTGCTCGAAACGGAGGAGAACGGCAAGCGTGCCTTCCGGTTCATCGAAGGGCCGATCTTCTGTCAGCTCCTGATGGCCGACGAGATCAACCGCGCCTCGCCCCGGACCCAATCCGCGCTCCTGCAGGCCATGCAGGAAAAGGAGGTGACGATCGCGGGCGATCATAAGCCGCTGGGCATGCCCTTCCACGTTCTTGCGACACAGAACCCGATTGAGCAGGAGGGGACGTATCCGCTCCCCGAGGCGCAACTCGACCGGTTTCTGGTGCAGATCAACGTGCAATACCCGGACCGGCAGACGGAAAAAGACATCCTTCTGGCGACGACCGGCGTGTCCGAGGACGAGGCGCATGCCGTCTTCGAGCCGGAGGAGCTTCTGGCCGCCCAAACGCTTCTGCGCCGGATGCCGGTGGGGGACAAGATCGTCGATCTGATCCTCGACCTCGTGCGCGCGTGCCGCCCCGAGGAGCCGACCGCCACCGAAGAGGTCGCGCGCAACGTCAGCTGGGGGCCCGGCCCGCGCGCCGCGCAGGCGCTCATGCTCACCGTGCGGGCCAAGGCCCTGCTCGACGGCCGGCTTGCGCCCTCGCCGCAGGACGTCATTGACATGGCAGAGCCGGTGCTGCTGCACCGCATGGCGCTCACCTTTGCCGCACGGGCCCGCGGGGAGAACCTCGGCGAGATCATCCATCGGGTTGCCGAGCACGCGACCCGGATCGAGGCTGCCGCGTGAGCCCAACCGCAACGAACCATGCGGGTCCGCAGCTTCGGACACGGGCGGAGGGGCTCGCCTCCGTTCTGCCGCCGCTTCTGGCGGATGCGGAGCACTTGGCGTCGACAGTGATGCTCGGTGCGCATGGTCGCCGCCGCGCCGGGGTCGGCGACGAGTTCTGGCAGTACCGCCCGCACACCCAGTCTGACGAGGCGCGCACGATAGACTGGCGCCGTTCGGCGCGGTCGGACCAGCACTTCGTGCGGGAAAAAGAATGGCAGGCGGCGCAGAGCGTTGTCATCTGGGTCGATGGATCGCGCTCGATGGCGTTCTCCGGCGACAAGAATCGTGCCGCCAAGGGCGACCGTGCGCGGCTTCTGGCATTGGCGATGTCGGTGCTTCTGGTGCGGGCGGGCGAACGGGTCGGCCTGTCCAACCTCGGCCAGCCGCCGCGCGGCGGTCCGGTGCAACTGGTCCGTATGGCTGAGGCGCTGACGGGCGACCTCGGCGACGAGGATTACGGCATGCCGCAAACGCCCGGCCTGCCGCAGCACGCCCGCGCCCTGTTCCTGTCGGACTTCATGGGGAACATGGAAGGGGTGGAGGCCGCCCTTGCCAAGGCTGCGGACCGTGGCGTGCGCGGCGCGCTCATGCAGATCCTCGACCCGGTTGAAGAGACCTTCCCGTTTGACGGGCGCACGATCTTTGAGAGCATGGGCGGCTCCCTGCGCCACGAAACGCTCAAGGCGGGCGAGTTGAAAGACCGCTATCTGCAACGGCTGTCTGAGCGTAAGGATCGGCTGGAGCACCTCGCGCGGCAGGCCGGGTGGCTCTATTCCTGCCACCATACGGCGGAGAGCGCGCAAGCCGCGCTTCTTTGGGCCTACGCCGCATTGGAGAAAACCCGCTGATGTGGACGATCGGTGCTCTGGGCTTTACCGCGCCCCTTCTTCTGCTGGGTCTGATCGCGCTGCCGATCCTTTGGATCATCCTGCGCGCGGTCCCGCCGGCGCCGATCCGGCGCCGCTTTCCCGGGGTCGCGCTTCTCCTCGGGCTCGGGGATGAGGAGGTCCAGACCGACCGCACGCCATGGTGGCTCCTTCTGTTGCGCATGCTCGCGGCCGCCGCTGTGATCATCGCCTTCGCCGGACCGGTGCTGAACCCGCAGTCGGAGCGTAGCGGGACCGGCCCCGTCCTCCTCCTCGTCGATGCGACCTGGGCAGACGCACGGGACTGGGCGCGCCGGCTTGACCGGATCGAGGGCCTGCTGGACGAGGCGGCGCGGGCCTCTCGCCCCGTGGCGCTCGTGGCGTCGACGGATCTGCCCGCCGGCCCGCTTCCCTTTCAGGCCCCGGAGGCCTGGGTGGCGCGGCTGCCCGGGTTCGAGCCCGCGCCCTGGACCCCGTCCGCCGAGGGGCTGACCGCTTGGGCGGAGGGGCAGGAGGGCGCTTTCGAGACATGGTGGCTCGCCGATGGTCTGGCGCGAGAGGGTCGTCTTCCCACGCTCGAGGCGCTGGAACGCGCCGGGGACGTGACCGTCTTCGAAAGCCCGCGCCCGCTGCTCGGCCTCAAACCCGTGACCTTCGAGGACGGTGTCGTCGAAGTGACGGCCGTGCGCGCGCGCACGGAGGGTCCGACAAGCGTGCGCTTTGTGGCAATGGGCCTCGATCCGACGGGAACAGAGCGTCAGCTGGCCACCGTCGATTCGACCTTTGCGCCCGGCGATGCAGAGACCTCGGCAGAGCTCTCGCTGCCGCCCGAGCTGCGCAACCGCATCACCCGGTTCGAGATCGCTGCGGCTCGGTCCGCCGGGGCTGTGACGCTCACGGATGACAGCTTGCGGCGGCGCGAGGTTGCGCTGATCGCCGGCCGGGACGACAGGGAAGCTCTCCAGCTCCTTTCGCCGACCCACTACCTTGAGCAGGCGCTGGCGCCCACCGCCGATCTGATCGACGGTGCGCTTCTCGACATCCTCCTGGCCAACCCGGACGCAATCATCCTCGCCGATGTGGCAACGGTGTCCGACACCGAAGAAGAGGCGCTGCTGGAGTGGATCGAGGAGGGCGGCCTGCTCGTCCGCTTTGCCGGGCCGCGCCTTGCGGCCTCCGACATCAGCCGCGAAGCGCTTGACCCGCTGATGCCCGTTCGCCTCCGTCAGGGTGGGCGGTCGGTCGGCGGCGCGATGAGCTGGGGCGAGCCCAAGGCGCTTGCGCCGTTCGAGGAGGGTTCGCCCTTCTTTGGCCTCGACGTACCGGAGGACGTGACCGTCCAGGCCCAGGTCATGGCGCAGCCTGATCCGGAGCTGGCGGAGCGTTCGATCGCCAAACTCGCCGATGGCACGCCCCTGTTGACCCGCCGGGCGATCGGGGGCGGGCAGGTCATTCTGTTTCACGTGACCGCGAACGCTGAGTGGTCGTCGCTGCCGCTGTCGGGGCTCTTTGTCCAGATGCTGGAGCGACTGGCCATCTCGACGCGGCCCAGCCAGCTCAGCGCCGAGGATCTGGCCGGCACGGTGTGGACCCCGAGCGCCGTCCTCGACGCGTTCGGACGCGTCGGTGATGCCACCACCCTCGCCGGTGTCGAGGGGACGCGCCTTGCATCGGGCGTGCTCGGGCCCGACATGAGGCCAGGCGTGTATCAAGGCGACGACAGGAGCATTGCCGTGAATGTGCTAGGTCCCGATTCCACGCTGTCCCCGACAGCCTGGCCCCCGCGCGTTCCGGTTGAGGGGCTCGAAGTGATGCGCGAGACGGTGCTGAAAGGGTTCCTGTTGGCGGCTGCGCTGATCCTGCTGGCCGCCGACATCGTGGCGTCGCTGGCGCTGTCCGGTCGGCTGCGCCACGCTAGTGCCGTAAGCGGCGGGGCGATGGTCCTCGCGTTGGCGCTCGTGGTCGCGCCGCCTCCGGTCGCGGCGCAGACGGCAGGCGAGGATGCGGGCCAGGATGCGGGCGAGGACGCTGGCCAATCCGGAGCCGAGCGTCTTGCGCGAGGCTCGCCCGAGGAGGACACACTTGCGCTTGAGGCGACGACCGAGGTCGTGCTTGGTCATGTCATCACCGGAGACAGCCGCGTCGACGACGTTGCCCGCGCGGGTCTGCGCGGGTTGTCCGAGACGCTTTTTCGGCGCACCTCCATCGAACCGGAGGCGCCCATCAGCGTGAACCTGGAAACAGACGAACTCGCGTTCTTCCCCTTCCTGTATTGGCCGATCTCGGCCGAGCAACCGATCCCGTCGGACGAGGCCTACGCCAAGCTCAACACTTATCTGCGGACCGGTGGTATGATCCTTTTTGACACCCGCGACGCCAACATTGGCGGCTTCGGCGCGCAGACGCCAGAGGGGCGCAAGTTGCAGCAGCTCGCCCGTCCGCTCGACATTCCGCCGCTGGAGCCGATCCCGGCCGACCATGTTCTGACGCGCACGTTCTACCTGCTGCAGGACTTCCCTGGCCGCCATATCTCGCGCGATGTCTGGGTCGAGGCGGCACCGGCTGATGCGGCACAGGTCGAGGGCATGCCGTTTCGCGACCTCAACGACAATGTCACGCCTGTGGTCATCGGTGGCAACGATTGGGCGACCGCCTGGGCCACGGGTGCTGGTGGGCAGGTGCTCTACCCTGTTGGCCGCGGCTATGCGGGGGAGCGTCAGCGCGAGATCGCGTATCGCTTCGGCGTGAACCTGATCATGCATGTGCTGACCGGCAATTATAAGTCCGACCAGGTGCATGTGCCGGCACTTCTTGAACGTTTGGGGCAGTAACGATGGATCGCGCCAGCGCCTTGCTCTTTGACCCTTTGTTGCCATGGCTTGCGGTCTACACGCTCACCGCGTTTGCCGCGCTTTCGATCGGCCTTGCGCTGTGGCGCGGCCTACGGGGCTGGTGGCTGCGGGGGCTCGCGGCGCTGGCGCTCCTGGTGGCGGTGGCCAACCCGTCCTACCAGCAGGAGGATCGCGCACGCCTGACGGACATCGTCTTGATGGTGATCGACGAATCCGCGAGCCAGCAGATCGCCGACCGTCCGAGCCAAACCGCCGCCGCTGCGGAGCGGATCCGCAGCGAGGTTGCCGCCCTGTCGGCCACCGAGCTGCGCGAAGTGACCGTCCGCACCGGGGCCGATAACGCCGGCACCCTGGCTGCCGCCGCCCTGGCCGAGCTGATGGCGGAGGAGCCCCGCGCCCGGATCGCCGGTGCGGTGCTCATCACGGACGGCCGCGTGCACGACATCGAGCGCATGCCCGATATTCCCGCGCCCTTTCACGTCCTGCTGACCGGGCAGGAGGAGGATTGGGACCGGCGCCTCATCGTCAAGAATGCGCCTGCTTTCGCCATCCTCGACGAAGAGGTCACTCTGACCGTCCGGATCGAGGATGAAGGGGCTGTGCCGGAGGCGCTCTCGGGTGCCGCCGCCTTGTCGATCGCGGTCGACGGGGGGACGCCCCTGCAGATTTCCGTGCCTGTGGGCGAGGATATCGAGCTGCCCGTGACGCTGCCCCACGGCGGGATGAATGTCATCCAGTTCGCCGTCGCCCCCTCCGAGGGAGAGCTGACCGACCGCAACAACGAAGCCGTGATCCAGATCAACGGAGTGCGGGACCGGTTGCGCGTTCTTCTGGTGTCGGGCGAACCGCATGCGGGCGAGCGCGTCTGGCGCAACCTGCTGAAATCGGACGCGTCTGTCGATCTGGTGCATTTCACCATCCTGCGTCCGCCCGAAAAGCAGGACGGCGTGCCCGTCACGGAGTTGTCGCTGATCGCTTTCCCGACACGGGAATTGTTTCTGGAGAAGATCGACGAGTTCGACCTGATCATCTTCGACCGCTACAAGCGGCGCGGCATCCTTCCCATGATCTACCTCGATAATGTACGCCAGTACGTGGAACGGGGCGGGGCTGTTCTCGTCGCGGCGGGGCCCGATTTTGCCACGGCCGATTCGCTCTATCGCTCCCCGCTGTCAGACATTATCCCCGCCGCGCCCACCGCGCGTGTGTTGGAGCGGCCGTTTTTGCCTTCCATCACGGATGTGGGCGTGAAACACCCGGTCACAACGGGGCTGGACGCGATGGCGCCCGCCCCGCCGGAGGGAGAGGATGGGCCGGGCTGGGGGCGCTGGTTCCGCCTGATTGACGTCAATCCGAAGTCCGGCCACATCGTCATGCAGGGGGACGACGCGCGCCCGCTCCTGGTGTTGGACCGGGTCGGCGATGGGCGCGTTGCGCTCATGGCGTCCGACCACGCCTGGCTCTGGTCGCGGGGATACGAGGGCGGCGGCCCTCAGCTTGAACTGCTTCGCCGCCTTGCCCACTGGATGATGAAGGAGCCCGAGCTCGAAGAGGAGGCGCTGACGGCCAGTACGTCCGGTGGAGAGGTGACGATCACGCGGCGCACGCTCGAAGGCACGGCGAATGCGGTTGAGGTCGAGGGCCCCGACGGGTCGACCTTTACGGTCGAGTTGACGGAAGAAAGCCCGGGCCGGTTTACAGGCGTTTTCGAAACGGAGGAGACGGGGCTTTTCCGCCTCATCGAAGGTGATCTCTCTTCCATCGTCGGCGTCGGGCCTGCCGCGCCGCGGGAGTACGAACAGACGATCGCCAGCGCGGACGTGCTGCTTGCCTCGGTCGAAGCGCGCCGTGGAGGGGTGCAGCGGATTGCCGAAGGTTTGCCGGATCTGCGCAACGTGCGCGAAGGGCGTGTGGCGTCCGGGCGCGGCTGGCTGGGCGTCACACCGAGGGACGCGTTCCAAACAGCCGATGTCACGGTGACGCCGTTGGTCGCGCCGCTGCTCTTCCTTCTGTTGGCGATGGCTCTGACAGTCGGCGCGTGGATGCGCGAAGGGCGCAGCTAACGCACGCCGCGCAAGGAGGGCCGGGTCTGCCACGGGTCCGTTCGCGCTGCAGTCCTGTCGGATGCTTCCGCGCCTTTGCGGCGCGGATTTTCAGTTCGCCGGCGGGACCAGGGGCAATCGAGCACCGGACCACCCGGTGACATTCGTCGAGCTTTCGATGAACAGAGGTTCCTCCGGCAGTGTCACCCCGGACAGCGACCGCGTAAACGGCTGCTCATTGACATGCGGGTGCGCCAGAACACGGGTCCCGACCACGGTGCCGGTCTCGGTGACGATCCGCCACCCGTCGGCATAATCGTCCCAGCCGGTATCGCCATGCCGCAGGGTCACGCTAACCGTCCAGACAGTGCCGGAAGGGCGAACCTCGGCAGCGACAATCTCGGCTGGATCCGCCGCGCTGGCGACCGTGCTTGCGAGGAGGAAGAGGATGGCGGGTGTTTGGGGAATGAGGCGCATCGGCATGTCCGGAATGAGGTTGCAGATCCTGGTGGGCGGTCGCGGTTCGTGCCCCAGAGCTTCACACTCGCATGCAGGGCGCTAGCTCTCCCAATCAAATGTGCGTGGCCTTGGAAAGAGCCCGTTCGGCGGCAAACGTCGGGCCAAAGGCAGAAGAGCCTTGCATTGGGCGTCAAATTGGTACATAAATCTTACCAATTGAGGGAGAGCGCTATGGAGATGCCACAGCCAGATGCCGCCATTTTGGCGCGTCGAGCGGATGTCGTTGCAAAGCTGCAGGCCGCGTTGCCGCCGGACGCGGTGATCGAGGCGGAGGCGGAGCTTAAGGCCTATGAGTGCGATGCGCTCACCGCCTATACCTGCCCGCCCATGGCGGTGGTGCTTCCCGCGTCGACAGAGGAAGTGGCCGCGGTCCTGCGCATCTGCCACGCGGAGGGGGTGCCGGTCGTGCCGCGCGGCTCGGGCACGTCGCTGGCGGGGGGCGCGCTGCCCACCGCTGATTGCGTGTTGCTCGGTGTGGCCCGGCTCAACGCGGTGCTTGAAACGGACTACGCCAACCGGACGATCCGCGTCCAATCCGGGCGCACCAACCTGTCGGTGACCGGTGCGGTTCAGGAGGAGGACTTCTTCTACGCGCCCGATCCCTCAAGCCAGCTTGCCTGCGCGATTGCAGGCAATATCGCGATGAACTCCGGCGGCGCACATTGCCTGAAGTACGGCGTGACGACCAACAATCTGCTCGGCGTGACGATTGTCTTGATGGATGGCACGGTGATCGAGATCGGTGGCGCGCACCTCGATGCGGGCACGTACGACTGGCTGGGCCTGGTCTGTGGCTCCGAGGGTCAGCTCGGCGTCGTGACGGAAGCGACGCTCCGCATTCTGCGCAAGCCCGAGGGGGCGCGGCCGGTGCTGATGGGGTTTGACAGCTCCGAGGTCGCTGGCGCCTGTGTTTCGGACATCATCAAGGCGGGGGTGCTGCCGGTCGCCATCGAGTTCATGGACCGGATGCTTATCGGTGTGTGCGAGGACTTTGCGCAGGCCGGATACCCGGAATGCGAGGCGCTGCTGATCGTCGAGGTCGAGGGGTCGGATGCGGAGATCGACCTGCAGCTGGGGCTGATCAAGAAGATCGCGGAGGCGCACCAACCGGTGGCGCTGCGCGAAGCGGCGGATGGCGATGAGGCCGCCCGGATCTGGGCCGGGCGCAAGGCGGCCTTCAGTGCGATCGGAAAGATCAACGATTACATGTGCCTTGATGGGACAATCCCTGTCTCTTCGTTGCCCTACGTGCTGCGACGCATCGGGGAGATGTCGGAGGAATACGGGCTGGGCGTTGGCAACGTCTTCCATGCGGGTGACGGGAACATGCATCCTTTGATCCTCTATGATGCGAACAAGCCCGGAGATCTGGAGACCTGTGAGGCCTTTGGCGCAGATATTCTGAAACTGTGCGTCGAGGTCGGGGGCTGCCTGACCGGGGAGCACGGTGTCGGGATCGAAAAGCGCGATCTGATGAACGTGCAGTTCGCGCCGGCGGATATGGAAGCGCAGATGCGGGTGAAGGATGTCTTCGATCCCGCGTGGCTCTTGAATCCGGCGAAGGTCTTTCCGCTCGATGTGTCCGAGCCGCGGCGGACGGGCAAGACCCGCGCGGCGTGATCAGCGCCTCTGCCCCGCGAGACCGTTACGCGGGACGCGCGGGATTCGGTATTTTTGGCAAGAAGAAGATGAGGGGCGCGCATCATGCTGGCACCTGCGAGTGAGACGGAACTGGCGGAAGCCGTGGCGGGCGCGGCCGGGCCTCTGGCTGTGCGCGGTGGCGGGACGCGTGGGTTCGGCGCGCCCGCAGGCGAAGCGTTGAGCGTGGCAGGGTTGTCCGGGGTGGAGCTCTATGAGCCTGGCGCGCTGACGATTGTGGCGCGGGCCGGGACGCCTGTGGCGGAGGTAGAGGCCGTGCTGGCGGCGGAGGGTCAGCGTCTGCCGTTCGAACCGATGGATCACCGGACGCTATCAGGGGCAAATGGCGCGCCGACGGTGGGGGGCATGGTGGCTGCAAATGTGTCGGGACCCCGGCGCATTCAGGCGGGCGCATGTCGGGATTCGTTGATTGGGGTGCGGTTCGTCGATGGGTCTGGGACGATCGTCAAGAGCGGTGGGCGTGTGATGAAGAACGTCACAGGTTACGATCTGGTGAAGCTGATGGCGGGCAGTTTCGGAACACTCGGGATCCTCTCGGAGGTGGCCTTCAAGGTGTTGCCGGCGACGGAAGCCTCGGCCACTCTCGTGCTCGATGGGGTAACACCGGAGCGCGGTGTGGCCGCATTGTCGGCTGCACTGGGCTCGCCCTTCGAAGTGAGCGGGGCGGCGCATCTGACCGCAGATCAGCAGGCAGTGATGCGGCTTGAGGGGTTCGAGGACCAGGTTGGGTATCGTTCGGAGCGGTTGGCGGCGGTCCTCGCGTCGTTCGGGGAGGTGCGCGTGGAGCGCGACGCGGCCCGGAGCGCCAGGATCTGGGCGGATGTGCGCGACGCGACCGGCCTGGCCGCGGAGCCCGGGGACATCTGGCGCCTGTCGGTGCGCCCGACGGACGGTCCTGTTGTGTGGGCGGCCTTGGGCCGGCCGCCGGCGCTCTTTGACTGGGGCGGTGGCTTGATCTGGGTCCGGGTGGCGGACGGAACGGATGTGCGGGCGGGGCTTGCCGGAGTTGCGGGCCATGCCACGCTGGTGCGCGCCACGCCTGCCACGCGGGCGCGTTTGGGAACCTTCCATCCCGAGCCTCCCGCGCTGGCGGCGCTCGCGCAGGGCCTGCGCCGGCAATACGACCCGCGGGGCATTCTCAATGCGGGGCTGATGAGCGCCGAGGCGTAGCGCGGTGCGACGCCGGGCGGACCTTTTCCTGACGATCCGGGGGATCCGAAATGCAAACGAATTTCAGCCTTGAGCAGCTGTCCGACCCGCAGGTGGCGCGCTCCAACGAGGTGCTGCGCAATTGTGTGCATTGCGGGTTCTGTACGGCGACCTGCCCGACGTATCAGGTGCTGGGGGACGAGCTCGATAGCCCGCGGGGGCGGATCTATCTGATCAAGGACATGCTGGAGAACGACCGGCCGGCCGATGAAAAGACGGTGAAGCATGTCGATCGGTGTCTGTCGTGTCTGGCGTGTATGACGACGTGCCCATCGGGTGTGCACTACATGCACTTGGTCGACCACGCTCGTGAGCATATCGAGCAGACCTATGAGCGCCCCCTCGTTGAACGGCTGCTGCGCTGGACCCTCGCGCGGATCCTGCCCTATCCGATGCGGTTTCGCGTTGCGCTGCTGGGCGCCAAGATCGGGCGGCCGTTTCGCCGCTGGATCCCGGACGCGCGGCTCCGGGCGATGTTGGAGATGGCGCCGAAGACGATCCCGCCCGTCAGTCGCAACGACGATCCGCAGGTCTTTGCCGCCGAGGGTACGCGCCGGATGCGCGTTGCGCTGATGACGGGCTGTGCGCAGCGCGCGCTCAACACCGACATCAACGACGCCACCATCCGTTTGCTGACCCGGCTGGGGGCCGAGGTTGTGATCGCGGAGGGGCAGGGATGTTGCGGGGCGCTCACCCATCACATGGGCAAGACCGAGGAGAGCCACGCCACCGCAGCGCACAACATCCGTGCCTGGCATCGGGAGATGCAGGGCGCCGGACTCGATGCGATTGTCATCAACACGTCGGGCTGCGGCACGACCGTAAAGGATTACGGCCACATGTTCCGCACCACGGAGCTGGCGGAAGAGGCGGCAGCCGTGGCGGGGCTTGCCAAGGATGTCAGCGAAGTGCTCAAGCTCCTCAAGCCCGGGGGAAAGGCGCCGGCACCGCTGCGTGTGGCCTATCACGCCGCGTGTTCGCTGCAGCATGGCCAGCAGATCAAGTCTGCGCCCAAGGATCTTCTGAAGGCCGCCGGGTTCGAGGTGGTGGAGCCGCGGGATCCACATCTGTGCTGCGGATCGGCCGGGACCTATAATCTGATGCAGCCCGAGATTTCGGGTCAGCTCAAGGCGCGCAAGGTTGAGACACTGGAGGCCAAGCGCCCGGATGTCATCTCGGCCGGGAACATCGGTTGCATGATGCAGATCGGCGGGGGCACGGACGTGCCTGTCGTGCACACCGTGGAACTGCTCGACTGGGCGACAGGCGGCCCACTCCCGCCCGCGCTCGCGGATGCCCAGGATCGCGGGGCGTTGCGACAAATCTGACCCGGTGCGAAAACGATCTTCGTCCGAATGGTTAACATTCGGGAAATGATCTGGGCAAAACTGCCCAAATGCTGCCCAATCGACCTCGTAGTCAGGATCCTGTGAAGATTAGCAGGTTGGCGGTAGCTCATGATCGGAATGCGCACTTTCTCTCTTGTTCTGTCTCTCGGTCTTGCGGCGCTGCCCCTCGGGGCGGCCGCGCAAACGGCGGGCGATGGGCTGACGCGTCTGGCAACGGGAGACGATACGCGCGGCTGGGAGGCCGTCGGGCGGCTGAACTTTGGCGACAACAGCTTCTGCTCGGGCGCCTTGATCTCGGAGAAGCTTGTGTTGACGGCGGCGCATTGCCTCTTTGACACCGACACCGGCGCCTTGATCGAGCCGTCCGAGATGCAGTTTCTCATCGGGTTGCGGGACGGGCGCGCCGAGGCGTACCGCGGGGTGCGCCGCGCGGTGATGCACCCCGATTATGCGTATGGAAAGAAGGTCGAGCTGAAGCGTGTCGCCGTGGATCTTGCTCTTCTGGAGCTCGACCGGCCGGTGCGCACCTCACGCGTTGCACCGTTCGAAGTCGGCTACGGGCCGATGGAAGGGGAGCCGGTGGGCGTTGTGTCCTACGCCAAAGACCGCTCCGAGGCGCCGTCGCTCCAGCGCGAGTGCCACGTGCTCGAGGAGCGGCGCGGCGTTGCGATGCTGTCCTGTACGGTGGACTACGGCGCCTCCGGCGCACCCGTGTTCCGCTTTGCGGCGGACGGGCCGATGATCGTGTCGGTCGTGTCTGCAAAGGCCGATGCCGACGGCCAGCGCGTTTCGTTGGCCAGTGCCTTTGGCCGTCGGTTCGACGAGCTGATGGACGCCTACGAAGAGGGAACGGGCGGCGGATTCTGGCAGGGCTTGTGGGCGCGGGACGATGCGACCGACGCGCCCGCGTATTTCGCCAACGACAACGCCGCCAGCGACCAGCCCCCTGCGGGCGCAGGCACGCCGCGCGGGGAAATGCCGAGTGTGCGCCGCCTCGGCACCGGCCCCGATGGCACGTCGTCCGCCGCTAAATTTCTGCGGCCCTGAGCGGTGGCAGGCGTGATGCGGACCCGATGGATCCGGCGCGCGCTGGGCCTGGCCGCAGGGCTCGGTGTGGCCGCCCTGGCGCAGGCGACCTCGGCGGAGACCGGTCTGAAGCGGCTAACACTTCGGCAGGATTTGCTTGGCTTTGAGGCCGTCGGGCGGCTCGACTTCGACGGCGGCTTTTGCAGCGCCTCCCTCATCGCGCCGGATCTTGTTCTGACCGCGGCCCATTGCTTGATCCATCCCAAGACGGGCGCCCGGCTCGATCCCACCAAGGCGCTCTTTCGCTCGGGAATTCGCGACGGAGAGGCCGTTGCCGAAAGCCGCGGCGCCCGCGCCATCGTGCATCCTGATTACGACCCGTTTGATGAGAACGGGGCCCGCAAGGTCGCGTCCGATCTGGGCATTCTGCAGTTGGCTGACCCGATTCCCGCCGGTGTCGCGTCTCCCTTTGCGGTCGCGGAATCGCCCGGGACCGGCGCGGAGGTGAGCGTCGTTTCCTATGCCCGGGGGCGCGACGCGGCGCCGTCCTGGCAGCGGCGGTGCAGCATCAGCGCGCAGCTGATCGGTGTGGTTGAAATGACATGCGAGTCTGAGTCCGGCGCGTCCGGATCTCCCGTGTTCGACCTCAGCTCGGGCCGGCCGCGCATTGTTTCGGTGATCTCCGGGCGCGTGTTTCGGGAGGGGCATGTCAGCGTCTGGGGCATGCAGGCCGCCGAGGCGCTGCCCCGGCTCAAGGCAGATTTTCGCGCCGATCGCGGCGTCTGGCCCGCGCGTGCCGCTGTCGCTCCGCGGCGCCTTACGGTCGGCGTAGGCGCGACCCGGCCGCGAGAGGGTGGCGCCCGGTTCGTGCGCCCCTAGAGCGCTTGGCCAGCCACAGCGCGGGCGCAAACTCGAAGCCGCTGCCATTCTGACAGCCGCAGACCGATGGGTCACGTTCCGGCCGGACGGTGTTGGCGCGCGCGCTCGCATGACACCCGGTACGTCCCCTTGAAATCAGAGGCAGGGCTGTCCACATCGCTGGTGTCAGGGCGCCGAACTTCGGGTCCCGGCAGCTAAGCCCGGCCTTTGTCCGCCCATGGAAAAGGCCACATTTCAAATCGTTATCGCTCAAGAGAGGATGACTCATGCGAACCTACGACCTTGCCCCCCTGTATCGCGCCACCGTCGGCTTTGATCGCGTCGCCGACCTGATGGACCGCGTCCTGTCCGCGGACGTCGCGCAGCCGACCTATCCCCCGTACAACATCGAGAAGGTGGAGGAAGACGCGTATCGGATCTCCATCGCCGTCGCCGGATTTGCCGATGATGAGCTGAGCGTCGAGGTGAAGGATAGCGCGTTGCACGTGGCTGCCCGCAAGGCGGACACTGCCGAGAACCGCTCCTATCTGCACCGTGGCATCGCCACTCGGGCCTTTGAACGCCGGTTCCATCTCGCCGACCATGTCCGCGTCACCGGGGCGACCCATGCCGACGGTATGCTCCACATCGATCTCGTGCGCGAGGTGCCCGAAGCGCTGAAGCCCCGTCAGATCGAGATTTCGCGCGGTGGCGCCACGCCGACGCAACTGGCCAACACGATCGACGCCTAAGCCACGTCTCCCGAATGGCCCCGCCAGCCGGGGCACAGACGAGCGCGCATCCTCCGGGTGCGCGCTTTTTCGTGGCGTGGCCTCGTGGTGCGGTGCCCCTGCGCTCTCCCGCTGACACCGCTCCGGGGACCCATGCCCGGTCGCCATTCAGGCGCCAAGCACGGCACGCGGGGCGCAACGCAGCGATTTCTGATTCAGGTTTCGCGCCCCGTGTTCTAGGCTCCGGCCATGGTGCGCTACCTCGCCACTCGGCTCGTGTCCCTGACGCTGTCCCTCGCTGCGGCAAGCGTGGTGATCTTTCTTGTCATTCAATGGGTTCCGGGAGATCCGGCGGCCTTTATGCTCGGCCTGAACGCCGCGCCGGATACGGTGGCCGCGCTGCGTGCCGAGCTCGGGCTCGAAGGCGGCCTGGCCGAGCGGTATCTCACCTGGGTCACGGGGATGCTGCGGGGCGATCTTGGGCTCTCCTACACCTACCGCGTGCCGGTGGCCGAACTGGTGGCCGACCGCGTCGCCGTGTCCCTGCCGCTCGCGGCCTATGCGCTCGTGCTCTCCACCGTCATCGCCCTGCCGGTGGGGATCGTGGCCGCGGCGGGGCGGGGCGGACCGGTCGACTGGGGCGTCATCGGCGCCACGCAGCTCGGCATCGCGGTGCCGAACTTCTGGTTCGCCATGCTGCTTGTGGTCGTCTTTGCGATCCACTGGCCGATCTTCTCGGCCGGCGGCTTTCCGGGCTGGGAGGCCGGTTTTGGCGCTGGGATGAAATCTCTGACGCTGCCTGCCATTGCCCTCGCGCTGCCTCAGGCCTCCATCCTTGCGCGCGTCATGCGCTCGGCGCTGATCGACACGCTCCATGCCGACTACATCCGCACCGCGCGCGCCAAGGGCCTGAGCGAAGGGCAGGCGATCCGCCGCCACGCCTTTCGCAACGCCCTGATCCCGGTGCTGACCATCCTCGGCCTGCAATTCTCGTTCCTCATGGCGGGCGCCATCGTGATCGAGAACGTGTTCTTCCTGCCCGGCCTTGGACGGCTCGTATTCCAAGGCATCACCCAGCGCGACCTGATCGTGGTGCAATCGGTGACGATGCTGCTCGTCTTCGCCGTCATCACCGTGACGTTCCTCGTGGACCTCGCCTACGCCGTGGTCGACCCGCGGCTGAGGAAGCGCGCATGAGGTGGCCGCTGCAACTCGTCGTCGGCGCCGCCGTCACGCTCTTCTTCGTGGCCGCGGCGCTCCTGTCGCTGGTCTGGACCCCGCATGACGTGACGCAAGTCGCCATCTCCGAGCGGTTCCTGCCGTTCGGGGCGCCCTATCTGCTGGGCACCGACCATCTGGGGCGGGACCTCGTGTCGATGCTGATGGCCGGGGCGCGGACCTCCATCGCCGTGGCGCTCATCGCGGTCGGCATCGGGATCGGGCTCGGCGTGCCGCTGGGGCTGGCCGCCGCCGCGCGCCGGGGCAGCCTGCTCGACGAAGTGCTGATGCGCGGCAACGACCTGATCTTCGCCTTCCCCTCGCTCGTCATCGCGATCCTCATCACGGCGGTCTTCGGCCCCTCGGCCGTCAACGCGATCCTCGCGATCGGGATCTTCAACATCCCCGTCTTCGCGCGTGTGGCGCGGGGGGCGGCGCTGACCGTGTGGTCGGCGGAGTTCATCCTGGCGGCCCGCGTGGCGGGCAAGCGCCGGGCGCGGATCTCGGTGGAGCACATTCTGCCCAACATCGCGAATCTGCTGGTGGTGCAGGGCACCATCCAGTTTTCGCTGGGAATCCTCGCCGAGGCCGCGCTCTCCTACATCGGGCTCGGGGCGCAGCCGCCGGTGCCGAGCTGGGGCCGGATGCTCGCCGAGGCGCAGACGTTCTTCTACGCCGAGCCCATGCTCGCGGTCCTGCCCGGCCTCGCCATCGTGCTGACCGTCCTTGGGCTGAACCTGATGGGCGACGGGCTGCGCGACCTTCTGGACCCGCGCGTGCGGCGGGCGGTCCGATGATCGCGGTCGACGGCCTGTCGCTGGACATCCACGGCACGCCGGTGCTCCGCGATGTGTCGGTGTCCCTGGAGGCCGGGCGCGTGCTCGGGCTCGTCGGGGAGAGCGGGTCCGGCAAGTCGATGACGGCGCTCTCGATCCTGCGGCTCTTGCCGCGCGGGGCGGCGATGCGGGGCGACGTGACGCTGGAGGGGCAGAGCCTGCCCGCGCTGTCGGAACGGCAGATGTGCGCCGTGCGGGGCCGCGCCATCGGCATGATCTTTCAGGAGCCGATGACGGCGCTGAACCCGGTCCAGAGCATTGGCGATCAGGTGGCCGAGACGCTCCTCGTTCACGGCGCGGCCCAACGCAGCGAAGCGCTCACCCGCGCCAAGGACAGGCTCGCCCGCGTCGGCCTCGCGCCGGACCGGTTCCCGCTCTCGCGCTACCCGTTCGAGCTCTCGGGCGGTCAGCGGCAGCGTGTGTGCATCGCGCTTGCGATTGCGCTGCGCCCCAAGCTGTTGATCGCGGACGAGCCGACGACGGCGCTCGATGTCACGACGCAGGCGCAGATCCTGGCGCTCCTGAAAGAGCTGGTGGCGGAGGAGGGCATGGCCTGCCTCTTCATCACCCACGACCTTGGCGTGGTCGCGCAGATGGCCGACGAGGTCGCGGTGATGCAGCACGGACGCGTCGTCGAGCGCGTCGCGGCCACGGGCCTGCCCGGCGCGCTCACGCATCCCTACGCCAAGGGCCTCTTTGCGGCGGCGACCCACGCGCCGGCCCGGACCGAGAGGCCCCCCGGCGCGCCCTTGCTTCAGGTGCGTCACGTAGTGCGGGACTATGCCCTGCCCAGGACGCACCTCTTTGGCCGGCCGCCAAAGTTTCGCGCGGTCGACGGCGTGTCGTTTGACCTTCACGCGGGGGAGGTGCTGGCCCTCGTGGGCGAGAGCGGATCCGGCAAGTCGACGCTTGCGCGCGCGATCGTCGGGCTCGATACGGTGCAGGGCGGGGCGATCACGCTCGCGGGCGCCCCCGTCAGCCCGACGATGCCGCCCGAAGCGCGGCGCCGCATGCAGGTCGTCTTTCAGGACCCCTACGGCTCGTTCAATCCGCGTCACCGGGTGGCGCGCCTCATCGCCGAGCCGTTCCACCTGGGCGGGGCGCCGGACGATCCGGCGGCGGCGGTCGCCGAGGCGCTGGAGGCCGTCGGCCTCAGCCCCGCCGATGCGGAGAAGTTCCCGCATGAGTTCTCGGGCGGTCAGCGGCAACGCATCGCTATCGCGCGCGCCCTCATCACCCGGCCCGACCTGATCGTGCTCGACGAAGCGGTGTCGGCGCTGGATGTCTCAGTGCGCGCCCGCATTCTCGACCTTTTGGCCGATCTGCAGGCGCGTTTCGGGCTGGGCTACCTCTTCATCACCCATGACCTGACGGTTGTCCGTGCCATCGCGGACCGCGTGTTGGTGATGAAGGATGGCCGCATCGTCGAGACCGGCACGACGGACCGGATTTTTGCCACTCCCGAGGCGCCCTACACCCGCGCGTTGCTGGAGGCCGCGCCGCTCCTGCCCGCGGCCTGACGCGGAGTGCCGCATCGTGCGGCGAAGCTGGTGTTTCCTCGCGCGCCCCGGCCCCGCATCCGAGGCCCCCGCATCGTCGGGCTGGACCACCCGCGCGATTTGCGGCATGCCAGCGGTGGCAGGGGCGATGGCGTCGCCCCTCTGCGGGCAAGCCCCGGCCCTGACCGTCCTGAACGCCGGGACCTTTCATTGCGAAGGGCCCCACGCGCAGGCCCGGAAGGAGCGAGATGTCCAACCCTGAGAGCCGCCCCACGAGCTACCGGTTTCACAATGGCCAAGAGGCCACGCTTCCCTTTGAGGACAGCGAATACGCCGCCCGCCTTGCGGGCCTGCGCGCGCTGATGGCGGAGGCCGACGTCGATGTCTGCGTGCTCACGTCGATGCACGGCATCGCCTATTACTCCGGCTTTCTCTACTGCGCCTTTGGCCGTCCTTATGGCCTCGTCGTCACGGTCGAGGACAGCGTCACGATCTCCGCCGGGATCGACGCCGGACAGCCGTGGCGCCGGTGCTACGGCGACAACCTGACCTACACCGACTGGCAGCGCGACAACTTCTGGCGCGCGGTCGCCCAGGTCGCCGGGACGAGCCGCCGCGTCGGCTATGAAGCCGACCACCTGACGCTGGCGCAGGCCGGGAAGATGCGTGCCTTCCTGTCGCCGACGGCGGAGGTGGATATCGCCCCGGCCTCCATGCAGCAGCGCATGCTGAAGTCCGAGGCCGAGGTGACGCTGATCCGCGCCGGTGCCGCGGTCGCCGATGTCGGCGGCTACGCCATCCGCGAGGCGATCCGCCCCGGCGTGCGCGAGATCGACGTTGCCATGGCCGGGCGCGACGCGATGGAGCTTGAGATCGCCCGCCGCTTCCCTGACGCCGAGTATCGCGACACCTGGGTCTGGTTCCAGTCCGGCATCAACACCGATGGCGCCCACAACCCCGTCACAGGACGGGCGTTAGAGCGGGGCGACATCCTATCGCTCAACACCTTCCCGATGATCTCGGGCTACTACACCGCGCTGGAGCGGACGCTCTTTGTCGGCGAGGTGGACGACGCGTCCCTCAAGATCTGGGAGGCCAATGTGGCTACCCATGAGTATGGCATGTCGCTCCTCCGCCCCGGTGTCTCCTGCGCCGAGGTGACGGCGCAGATCAACGACTTCCTCTCCGAGCGCGACCTCCTGCAATACCGCACCTTCGGCTATGGCCATTCCTTCGGGGTGCTCTCGCATTACTACGGGCGCGAGGCTGGCCTGGAGCTGCGCGAGGATGTGGATACCGTTCTGGTGCCCGGCATGGTCGTCTCGATGGAGCCGATGCTGACCTTGCCCGAGGGCGCCCCGGGCGCGGGCGGCTACCGCGAGCACGACATCCTTGTCATCACCGAGGACGGCGCCGAGGACATCACCGGCTACCCCTACGGCCCCGAGTTCAACGTGGTCGGCTGAAGCGCTCAACGCACCCGTTGATGCAGCAGCCCTCACCCAACGCTTCGGTTTCACGTCGCGTTGGGTGCCTCAAGCCGTTTGCGTTGCGACGCCAGAGGCGCCCAATGGGCGCCTCACCCCGCCCATTGGGCGCAGTCGGTTTCCCCCAGCGGTTGCAACAGCCAGCCCCCCGAGAGCGGCGCCGCAAACTGCGACGCACCGGTGTAGGTCCTCACATAGACGCCCCCATCGAGGCCGTAATGCGCGTAGCTCACGTCATTGCTCGGGTCGATGCGGCCCACAATCGCTGAGCCAGGCCAGGGTGCGGCGTGCAACGCCCGAGGCGCCCCCAGATACCGCAGGCAGGCCGACTCAAACTCGTCCCGGATCGGCAGCTCCGCCAGCTGCCGCCGGATCGCCCAGTCTCCCGCGCTGAGTTGCCGACGGCTGGTGTCCACCCGGCAGCCAAAGACGCTCTCCAGTCGCTTGACCTCGTTCACGAGCCGCTCCGATGCGGGATCGAGCGCCACGCTCTTGCCCACGCAATCCGAATTGTCGAACGTCGCCTGCCCAAGCGCCGAGCCAAAGCAATAGCCCGCCCGGTCGAACACGAGGTTGCGCGTGAACCACAGGTCGTCACACCCGTCCTGCGCCGCCGCCGGAGTGGCCAGAGCGACCCCGAGCAGCGCCCACGCGAACAAAAGCGCCCGTCTCATGGCAGCCAGCGCACCTGCGTCAGGTCATTGGCCTGCGTCGGCGAGTTCTCCCAGAGCCCCTCGATCTTGGCATTGGCCACACCGGTCTTCGCGAGCTGGAAGAGAAAGCCGTTGACGTAGTCGCCCGCAATCATCTCCTGCGCCTGCCGTAACAGCGCCGCGCGCTGCTCGGAATTGCTGGTGCGTTCCAACTCGTCCATCAGCGCGCGGAACGGCTCACTGTCGTACTGAAAGTAGTAGTCGGGCCGGGCATAGATATTGATGTCCGCAGGCTCCGTGTGGCTCACGATCGTCAGATCGAAATCCTTGCCGCGGAACACCTGCTCCAGCCATTGCGCCCATTCCAGATTGGCGATCTCCGTCTCGATCCCGACCTCGCGCAGCTGCGACGCGATGATCTCGCCCCCCCGGCGCGCATAGCTCGGCGGCGGCAACATCAGGCTCAGCGTCAACTCCTCGACCCCCGCCTCCGCGAGCAGCGCCCGCGCCGCCTCGGGGTCGTAGGCCGAGTTGCCGGTCAGATCGACATAGTCGGGATTGTGCGGCGCGAAATGCGTGCCGATCGGCGTGCCGTAGCCAAACATCGCGCCGTCGATGATGTCCTGCCGATTGATTGCGTGCGAGATCGCCTGACGCACCCGCACATCGCTCAAATACCCGGAGGCGTTGTTCATCGCCAGGATCGTCTCGCCCTCGGTCGAGCCGACGATGACGCTGAACATCGGGTTGGCATCGAACTGCGACAGCGTCTCGGGCGCCGGAAAGTTCGGAAACGCGTCCACGTCCCCCGCCAGCATCGCCGCATAGGCCGCGTTGGGGTCCGAGATAAACTTGAACGTCGCCGCCTCCAGCGCGACCGGCTCCCCCCAATAGGACGGGTTGCGCACCAGCTCCACCCGGTCCCCCTGCACCCAATCGGAAAAGACGAACGGCCCGGTCCCCACAGGCGCCGTTGCCAGCGCATCAACACTCTCGGGTGCCACGATGACCGCGTCCCCCCAAGCCATCTTGAAGGGAAACGCCCCGTCCGGTGCAGCGAGCGTCACCCGCACGGTCAGCGGGTCAACCGCCTCCACCGCCTCGATCCCGGCAAAGAGCGCCTTCTGAGCGTTGGTCGACTCCTCCGCCCGCGCCCGGTCGAGCGAAAAGACCACGTCCTCCGCATCCATGGCACTGCCGTCGTGAAACGTCACCCCGCTCCGCAGAACGAAGGTGTAGACGGTCCCGTCCTCGCTCACGCTCCACTCCGACGCGAGCCCGGGCACCACCGCCCCATCCGGCGCAAACCGGGTCAGCCCCTCAAGAACATTGGCGTACACCACCTCGTCAATCGCGGCCGCGGCCCCGCCTGTCGGATCCAGGTTCGGCGGCTCCAGCGCCATCCCAATCGTGATATCCGTCTGTTGCCCCTGTGCGGCTCCGATGCTGAGCGCAAGCACGGCAGCGGGCGCGAAAAAACGAAACGACATGCGGCGGTCTCCTGTCCCTTTTCCCCCAGCCTACACATCGCCCCCGGAAACCAAAGGAAAATTCTCGCCGCACCTCCCGCGCCGCCGCCCGCAAACCGGCCGTCTCCTTCATTGTGCCTAAAATATCCCGGGGAGTCGCCGTCAGGCGACGGGGCAGAGCCCCACCCGAGAGGCCGACCCAAGGGGCAAGATCTCTCGCCTCCAGCGCCTCGGTGCGCTATGACACGGCTGGATCGCCCTTGCACCGTGGGAGGGAGAGGTGTTCTTCGCGCTTGGCCGGCTCATCGTCGTTTTGTTCGCCCTGGCAACACTGGTCTACGTGTGCCTGTGGTTCTACGCGCGCGCCGCCCAGCGCGAGCGGCTCGAGGCCGAATGGGAGGCGCAAGGCCGCCCCGGAAACCGCGACCTCTTCGTCAACGAAGGACTGGACAGGCGCCGCTATGAGCTTCAGCGCAAACTGATCCTGGGCATTTACGCGGTGCCGTTTGTCATTGTTGGAATCGTCATATACGTGTCGAATTACGCCTGACGGGGCCGAAAGGGGATCGGACGTGCTCTACTACATCAAATGGACCTTCTGGCTTCTCTTCTGGGCCGCCATGCTGTCGTTCCTGCACTACACGCTCCCCCAGTGGGATATTGTCCGCATCACCGATACCTATGAGCGGCGCGAAACCCCGGGGGAAAACTCCTGGTTCTGGACCAATGCGTCCACCGGCTCCGGGCAAGCCGCCGACAACAGCCGCGACGTGTTCTTCATCCAGGGCGTGCGTGAAAACGGGCGCCCTGCCGTCTACCGCAACGAAGACACGGGCTTCGGCTGGCCGCCCTTTTTCAAGATCAACTCCGCCGACCTGCAGACCCGGGCCGCGGATCTGGTGTCGACCCCCGCGGAGCCCGATTGGGTGGCCATCCGCCACTATGGCTGGCGCCTGAACGTGCCGACGGCCTACCCCAACGCCCTGCGCATCCGCGATGTCGAGGGGCCCGATACGCGTATCATCCCCTGGGTCAGCATCGCCATCTTGGTGGGTCTCGCCTGCGTCTTTTGGGCGATCTACGCCCGCTGGCGTCGGTTCTGGGCAAACCGGGTCGACCCGCTCTTGGACGGCGACGACATCTGACGCCGTCCCGGTGCGCGCAGCCCTTCGCCAAACCGGCAGCGCCCCCCCGAACCTCGGATCGCCGGACTATCCAGAGAGCCCCTCCTGGCGGCAGTGAAGGGCAGCGCAGTGCCGTGCCCAAGAAGCGCGGCCAGAGCTCCAGCGTGAGATGTCTCAGG
>JBCCYI010000011.1:0-35326 GCA_039189975.1 Pseudomonadota bacterium | reverse complement strand
CGCCGTGCGAGGGCGCCGCGCCTTCCAGGCGCGGCGCCGCCCTGTCCTTACTCGACCAGTCCGGCTTCCGCGGCTGCCGTCAGATAGGCAGATTGGATGGCTTCGAGCGTGGCGGCTGCATCCCGGCTTCCGGTAAAGAACGCGGGAAGCTCATTGCCAAGCGCCGTGTGCATCAGGCCCATTTGCGACGTGGACGGGTAGGATGGCGGGGCTGGCTGTGCTGTCGCTGTCGCAATCGCTCCCGCGGCAAGCCGGTTCGGCTCATAGCCCTCCACCAGCCAGATGGCTGCATCCTGCGCGCCCGAGACCATCTCCTGGTCGAGCCCTTCCACAGCCACGCGGAACGCGGCCTCGGCCACGTCGTCGGGGATGTTCTTCGCGATCACGATGCCGTCCCACCAGAGCGTCGTGGCCGGAGCACCGCCGTCCATCGCAAGCGGGGCCGCCGCCGCGTCCACGAGGCCGACCACCGCGCTCTCTTCTGCGTTGTCCATCGCACCTCCGCGCGACGCCCAAAGGTTGGCCATCGCGATCTTGCCCTGCTGGAACTGCTGCTGGACGTATGTGCTATCGGAGACGAGCACCTCCGGATCGGCGAACGCCTTGAGCGACGCCATCATGTCGAGCGCCTTGATGCCCGCCTCTGATGCGCCGATGGTCTCGAATGCATCCGGGCTGAACGAACCGCCGAAGCCGACGTACATGTTCACAAAATCCTGCGCGAGGTTCCACCCCGACGCCATCGTCATCCCGAGCGGATACTCGACAACGCCAGCCGCCTGGATTGCCTCAGCCGCCGCCAGCACGTCGTCGTAGCTGGACGGCACCTCGAGCCCGAGATCGGCAAAGATGTCGGACCGGTACATGAGGTGCTGGGTGTTCACCATCATGGCGACAGCCATCGTCTGCCCGTCAATCTTGATGAGCTGGTTGGGGCGCAGGTTCTGCCCGTATTTCGCAATCAGGTCGTCGAGCGGCCGGATCGTCCCTTCGTTCAAGAGCGGCGTGATCGTCCCGTTCGACACGCCCCCGATGGCATAGAGTGACGGGTTGGCCGCAAAGGCGGAGGGCTGCTTCTGGCGGAACTCCTGGTCGAGCTCTGCTTCGAAGTTGCCGCATTCCGCCATCGCGTCGGTCACGGCCTTCCAGGCCTCAAACCCCGCCGAAAGCGACGAAACGGGGGTGTCGTTCTCAAAGCTGCAGGCGAAGGCGCCCGTGGCGGCGACGCTGACGGCGCTGGCCATGAGGATCGTCTTAAGGTTCATGTTGGTCTCCCTGTGCGTTGGTCGAGGCGGGCTCAGCGGCCCCCGCCGACTCGTTCTCCGGTAGTCGCATCGAAAAGGTGGCAGATCGCGGCAGGCACCGCAAAGTGTGCGGTTTGTCCGATTTCGATCCGGTAATCTTTGTGGGCCTTGACGGCGACGAGGCCGCCTCCGGCCTTGACGGTAATCATCGTCGCATCGCCCAAGAGCTCCAGCGTGTAGACCGCCGCGTTCACCTCCGCCTTGGCATCAGAGACATGGGCGTCCTCCGCGCGAAAGCCCAGGGTGAGCTTGCCGTTGGGGCCCTGCAACCCGCTGACTTCAACACCTTCGGCCCGGAATGTCCCGTCCTGCAACTCGCCTTCCAGAAGGTTCATCGCAGGCGACCCGATGAAGGACGCCACGAAGGTATTCGCCGGGTTGTCGTAGATTTCGGTCGGGGTTCCCACTTGCTGGACGACCCCCTGTTTCATGACCACCACACGATCCGCCAGCGTCATGGCTTCGATCTGGTCGTGCGTGACGTAAATCGTGGTGACCTTCAGCTCATGACTGAGGTTCTTGATCTGGGCACGCGTGGAGACGCGCAGCTTTGCGTCGAGGTTTGAGAGCGGCTCGTCCATCAAGAAAACATTGGGCTCCCGCACGATGGCGCGGGCGAGGGCCACCCGCTGACGCTGGCCGCCGGACAGTTCCGCGGGCTTGCGATGCATGAACGGCTCGAGCTCAACCATCGCCGCTGCCCGGTTTACGCGCTCTTCATGCTCGGCGTCCGGTACTTTGCGCACCTTAAGCGGGAAGCGAATGTTCTCGTAGACGTTCATGTTGGGGTAAAGGCCGTAGGACTGGAACACCATCGCGATGTCGCGATCCTTGGGGTCGAGATCGTTGACGACGCGGCCATCAATCGAGATCGTCCCCTCGGTAACATCTTCAAGCCCGGCGATCATGCGCATTGTCGTGGTCTTCCCGCAGCCCGAGGGGCCAAGCAATACGAGGAATTCCTGGTCGGCAATGGTCAGGTCGAAATTGTCGACGCCGACAAAGCTGCCCCAGCGTTTGCCCACATTCTGTAGTCGGATTTCGGCCATGCCACCCCCGTCCTGTCGTGCCTGCACCCCGACGTCGGCAGGGTGTCTGGTGCGGATCGCACGCGGTTCCGCAGCTTTTTGCAATCCTATGCAAGAATGCTAGACACATCGCGACCAATCTGCCAAGCCCCTTGCTCGGGAAAACGAAGATTACCGGTGCGGAGGCTGCACATGATTGGGTTTCGGGAGCGGGCGCATGGCGGATTGAACGCGCTGATGCGCGCCGATGATGCGGAATTTGGCACGCTTGCGCGGGATCTGATCGCCGACGAGACGGTGTGGCACATCGCGGCCCCGGTGAATCGGCTGGAGGGGCGGGATGCCGTTGTGGAACAGTTCCTTCGGCCGTTGCGCGCCGCGCTGGCAGCGTGCCGCAGACGGGACGAAATCTTCATCGGCGGCCAGAACATTCGTGCGGAACGCGGACGCTGGGTGGCGAGCGTGACCCATTATGTCGGGAATTTCGACGCAGTGCTTTGGGGGCTCGCGCCCTCACATCATCTGGCGTTCCTGAGAGCGGGGGAATTCTACCGTCTGGAGGGCGCACCGGGGGCTGAAGAGATCGTCGAGGCGCGAATCATCATGGATCTGCCCGACCTGATGCGGCAGTGCGGCGCCCGCCCGTTTGACGGACATCTGGGCACGGAAATGCTCTTTCCCGGGCCGGCCACGCATGACGGTGTCTTGCCGACCTCGGGCCGCGGCACGGCCTCGATCGACCTTGTCGAACAGATGATCGCGGATCTGCACGCATTTGACCCCGAGACCAAGTCCTCCCACGGCCAGACCGGAGAGGATGGGGCCTGGGACGAGCACATGCTCTGGTATGGGCCCGGCGGGATCGGGTCGAACTATCTCTGGGAGGGGTTCGTCAAGGACCACCGCGCCGGTTTTCTGCACGCCTTCCCGGACCGAAAAGGGGGCAACCATTACTGTCGCTTCGGCGACGGCGATTATGCGGCGATTTCCGGGTGGCCGTCGATGACCATGACGCATCAGGGTGCCTATCTGGGGGTGCCGGCCACGGGCAAGTCTCTGACGTTGCGCGTGATGGATTTCTACCGGTGCGACTTTTCCCGGTATGCGCGCGGCAAGCTGGCGGAGAACTGGGTCCTGCTCGACTACGTAGACCTCTTCGCCCAGATGGGGATAGACTTGATTGCACGGGGGAACGTACGCGCCTAAGCGTTCGGGGCACACGACAGGAGGGCGCGGTGCAGCAGATCTTTGGGCAGACAGCGCGCGGGCAGGAGGTGCACCGGATCACCCTAGACGCGCACGGCTTTCGCGCGCATGTGCTGACCCTTGGCGGTATCTTACAGAGCATGACGGCCTGGGCGCGGGAGCTGACGCTCGGCGCGGAGGACCTGGGCGCCTACGACAGGGACGCATCGAGCGGGGGGCCGATGCAGTATCACGGTGCGATTATCGGCCCTGTGGCCGGGCGGGTTCGAGACGCGACGGGGCTGCTCGATGGCGCCGAGATCCGGCTGGAGGCGAGCGCCGGCGCGGACGCGCTGCACTGCGGGTCTGCGGGCCTCCACACCAAGGTCTGGGCGATCGAGGGCGTCTCGTCGGGGGCGGTGACGCTCTCCACCACATCGGCGCCCGGAGAGGGGGGGCTGCCCGGAACACGGCGGTTTCGGGCGCGCTATGCGCTCGTCCCCGAAGGTCTGCACCTGACCCTGGACGCCGAGAGCGACGCGCCGACCTGGGTCAACCTCACGCAGCACAGCTACTGGCAGCTCCATGATGCCCCGACGATTGATGGGCAAGCGTTGGAAATCGCGGCGTCTCGCTATCTGCCGATAGACGACCGAACGCTGCCATCGGGCGAGATCGCAGAAGTGGCAGGGTCGCGGTTTGACTTCCGGCAGGCGCGGCCGCTGAGGGCCGAGGACCGGCTGGACCATTGTTTTTGTCTCGATACGCCTGGTCTTGGTGTGCCCGCGACGCGGCTGTTGGGCGCGGATGGGGTGACCCTTGAGGTTCGAACGGACGCGCCGGGCATGCAGGTCTTCACAATGGACTTCGAGAGGGAGCCGCGCCGCCGTGGCATCGCGTTCGAGGCGCAAGACTGGCCTGACGCTCCGAACCACGCCGCGTTTCCGTCGATCCGGCTCGACGCCGGCGCGCCCTGGCGGCGCGAAGTGCTCTTCGCCGTGCATCGCACCGAGAGGAAAAACGCTTCTGTCTGACTCAGACAAGAGAAGTGTGTTGTTCCAGCGTGATAAGTTTGGAGTGAAGCCCTGGAATCAGACAGGTTCAGTCCGATCCGGTGTCGCTCTCGCCCGTAGGCCAGACCTGTCCGCGAGCCAGAGCCGTGCGCCGTGTTTCGGGTCCGAATGTCCATGATCTGGGAGGGTGCGATGCGGGCTGTTGCCGCTCGCTCCGAACCGCCACGTGTCAGAGATCGCTAGAGATTGTACTCCAGCCCAATCGTCACGAAGAGGCCGAGCAGGCCAAACGCGATCGCATGCGCGATGCCGTATTGGGCCATGTCGGCGCCGTTGCCGCCGCGCGCGCGGGCCCGCCATGTGCCGACCCCGGCGCCCAGCAATACAGCTGCGAGAATGATCATCGGCGACTCCTGACCGGCTTCGGGCCGCCGTGGCCGCGCCCGGGGCAACGTTGTGCAAACGGCCAGTCATCGGCCCTGCTGCCCGCGGGATCTAGCCGCCCGTGTCGGCCGAGGCAAGCCGCGGTGCGCCGAGGCTGGCAATCTCGGAGGCGCGGGCGCGAACCACGGCGTCGGACCCGAAGCCGTAGCGCGCCCAGCCGAGCGCATCTTCCTGGACGGCCGCGGCACGTGCGGCCTGCCCGTCAAGCTCAAGCGCCTCCGCCTTGATCAGAAGGAGCGTGGCGAGAAGCGCCGCATTCTGCGAGGCGGAGACAGCCGGAAGGCTGTCTTCTACAAGGGAGAGCGTGCCGTCGACCTGGCCGGCCGAAAGCGAGAAGGCGGCAAGTTGCATCGCGACATGGGCCGCCTGGATGCGCGTGTCGGAGCGCGCGCGATAGATCGCGCCGGCTTCCAGAAAGGAGGCAAGGGCCAGTTCAGGGTCCGTGCTGAGCGAGAGGCGACCAAGCGCGTAGAGCGAGAAGGCGCGCCGTGTGCCTCGCCAGCCCTCTGTCTGGGCAATCTGGACGGCACGGCGGGCGGCATTCTGGCGTTGCGCGGGGTTCGCGCGGGGGCCGAGTGCAGTTTCGATGGCTTCCTGCCAGTCGCGCGGCGTAGGAGCCGGGCGTCGACCGGGCAGGCCCTGGCCGCGCGGATTGAGCCGGGCCAGAATGGATGGCAACCGGCTGGCGACTTCTGCGCGGCTAAGCCCGGATTGCAGAGCCCGGTCGTATGTGATGCGCAACATCAGCATGTCGAAGCCGGTGAGCACGGTGTGAAAATTGTCGTCGTTGAAGACGCTGTCGGGCAGGCGGTAGAGGTCGTTGAGCGGGCCGAGCGCCTGCGCGATCTCCTCGTGCAGGCAATCGCGGATCTCCTGCGGGCTGACATCGCCGGGCAGGAAGATCGCCGCCTGGGTGCGGGTGGTCAGCGTTGTCCAGTCGACATCGCGGGAGCGTCGGGCGCGGCGAAACTCTTCCCAGCTCTTGACGCGGGGCACCACAAAGCACGCGGCTTGCGGAACAAGACGCTGCAGCTCGCGCCGGGGCAGAACCTCAACAATGAGGTTTGCCGCCTCGCCGTCGCCCGCGCGCGCGATATCGACACCGGCTTCGGTGCGCAGGCGGTTGAGAAGCGCGTTGAGGTCCGGGCCGAGGCTGGCAGGCGCGGGGCCGCGGACACCGACGCGGACCGGACCTTCGTAACGCGAGAGGGCGACGAGACGGCGACCGCTCTCCATCTGGAACGACAGATCCAGAAAGTCCGCGGCGAGTTCGCGGTTGGAGCGGATTGTGGGCGCGGTGCGCGCGCCGGCGAAGCTCTTCATCGGTGGCAGCGGACCATCGAAGGCGGCGCGCCGTTCAGGGACGTCAGGCATGGAGGCCGGTGCGCATCCCGACAGGACGACAGCGAGGCCCAAGAGCGCTGCGGCCGGGCCGCGCAAGACAGCGCGGAGCCCGCGCGCCTTGGGCACTTCGGGAGCTGTTGCGACGAACGCGCATGTGAGGGCGCGGAGGCGATTGGTCATGGCTGTCCTGGTGACCCCTAGGTGTGGCGCCGGCGACCGGATCGCCGCGTCGTGGGAGGGTAGCGGCAAAAAGAGTGGCAGAAAGAAGGAATTAGATCAATTTCCTGAGATGGCGCATCAACGTTGCAGTGGCGCCGCGGTTGCGATCTAGATGTTGGGGGCGCTGCCCCCGACGGCCCAAGTGGGCCGTCTCCCCCGGGATATTTGCCGCACAATGAACCCCTGGACCGCGCGCCTTTGGCGGCGGCCTGGAGCTCGACGGAACGTCGGGACCGGGCGGTGTCGGGCGCGCTGGGGTGGCACGGCGCGTCTTACTTTTCAGGTGCCGCAGAAGGTGGCGGTTACGGTTTCATGGTCCTGAGGGGGAGCGGCATAGGCGCGTGTCGCTTCTGTGAGAGGGGCGAAGGGCGTGGTGAGAATGCCGTGGAGGTGATGTGCGGGGCCGAGGTCGCCGGTCAGTGCCGCTTGGATCACCTCTTCGATACGATGGTTGCGGGGGATCACGCTCGGGTTGGCTTGGGCAAGGCGCTTGGGCAGGCCGTCTGGATCGGGATCGCGCACGACGCGCGAGTGCCAGCGGCTTGACCAATCGTCGAAAGCGCGAGGATCGGAGAAGCCGTCGCGTGCGGTGCCGTCGGCCAGGCCACGGAATGTATTGGTGAAGTCGGCGTTGGCTTTGGCCATCAGCTCGAGGAGAGAAATCGCCAGTTCGGCGTCGCCTTCTTCGTCGGTTGTCAGGCCGAGTTTCTTGCGGAAGGTTGCTGCCCAGGCTGTTTGCGCCTTGGCCGCGTAGCCGTTGATGGCGGCTTGCGCCTGCGGGATTGCGGCGTCGGGATCGTCGTCGATCAGGGGCAGGAGGGCGGTGGCAAGCTGCGCGAGGTTCCAGGCAAGGATTTCGGGCTGTCGGGCGTAGGCATACCGGCCGCCTTGATCGATGGACGAGAAGACTTGATCGGGATCATAGGCATCCATGAAGGCGCAGGGCCCGTAATCTATGGTTTCGCCGCTGATCGTGGTGTTGTCGGTATTCATGACGCCATGGATGAAGCCGAGGCCCATCCAGGCCGCGACGAGGCGGGCCTGAGCATTGATGACGGCGTTGAGAAGGCCGAGGGGGCCTTCTGCATCGGGGTAGTGGCGCTCTATCGCGTAGCGGGTGAGCGTGTGCAGCGCCTCTGTGTCGCCGCGGGCGGCGAAGTACTGAAAGGTGCCGACTCGGAGATGGGAGGCGGCCACCCGGGTCAGTACGCCACCGGGGAGAGGGCGTTCTCGGACAACGGTCTCGCCTGTGGAGACCGCGGCGAGGGCACGGGTTGTCGGTACGCCAAGGGCATGCATGGCTTCGGAGACGAGGAATTCGCGCAAAACCGGGCCAATCCAGGCCCGCCCGTCTCCCATCCGGGAGTAGGGCGTGCGGCCGGAGCCTTTGAGCTGGATGTCGCGGCGATGACCGGAGCTGTCGATCACTTCGCCGAGAAGGAGGGCACGCCCATCGCCGAGCTGGGGCGAGAAGCCGCCGAACTGGTGCCCGGCATAGACCTGTGCGAGCGGCGCCGCGCCGTCTGGGATGGCGTTGCCGGCGAGCAAGGCGATGCCGTCGGGCTGACGCAGGTGATCTGCGCTGATGCCGAGCTCGGCCGCGAGCGGGGCATTGAGCATCATGAGTGCGGGCGCCTGCACGGGGGTCGGCGCCATCCGCGTGTAGAACCGGTCGGGCAGACCGGCGTAGCTGTTGTCAAAGGCGATTGCCTGGGGGGGGGTCTCAGTCTGAGATTGGGGCATGGAGGCTCCGGGGCAGCGTCTCCGGCCTACATTGGGTTTTGCCGGGGCGGCGGCAAGGGGAAAGCCGCCTCAGCGGGCGCAAGGACAGGTGCCTGGCGTTTGGCGCAGGCGGTTCAGGCGTCGCGCTCTGCGGCACCGGAGTGTCGAGCGTCCATGGCGTGATCTCCTTTGGACTGTCGCGGGCAAGACCGTCGAAGTGAGATGCAACGGATGATCCGCATCCTCTGCGCGGCGTCAAAGCGCGCGCGACATCAGCACGTAGCGATCGCGGCTTTCGAAGGATAGGCGGCGGTAGAGCGCAGCGGCCGGCGAGCCGGCTTCTGCTTCGAGGGAGATCGCGCGGACACCTGTTGGGGTGAGGGCGGCGATGAGCGCGGTGAGCGCCTCCGTTGCCAGGCCGCGACCACGCACTGCGGGCCTGATCCAGAGCTCGTCCAGCATGGCGTCCATGCCACCGAATTCGATGGACCAGGAGAATGTGACGGCGAGATAGCCTACGGGGGCGGCCTGGGGACCCACGAAGTAGACCGCTCCATAAGGGCTTCCCTCCAGCAATGGGAGAAGACCGGCGCGGCGGCTCTCGGGCGTGCTCTCAATGCACATGTCGGCGTGAAAGGCGGCGACCATCGGGTCGAGTCTGGTCAACGCGTCCGGTTTGCACAGATGCAGCTTTGCGGACATCGTGACGTCCCTAGAGCCGGGCCAGGCGTGCTGTCAAAAGCTCGAAGAATCCATCGGCGTCGATATCTCCGATGAAGTGGGCGTTGGGAGAACGGTCGGTCACGCCCCACCAATCTGCGACCGTCATGCCACGTGTCAACTCGGAGCTGGTTTCGATTTCAACGTTGATATGGCGTCCCTTAAAGAGATCGGGGGCCAGGAGATAGGCTATGACACAGGGGTCATGGAGCGGCGCCCCGGCGCTTCCGTATTTTTCGATGTCGAAGCGCTCGAAGAAATCGAGCCATCCCGATACGGCCTTCGAGACAGGCGTGCCGATGCCTGCGATTGCTGCGAGACGCGGGGCGGTGATCAGGGCCTTGTGCGTGACATCAAGGGGCAACACCGTAATCGGTGCACCGCACGAGAAGACCACGGCAGCCGCCTCTGGATCGACATAGATGTTGAATTCCGCAGCGGGGGTGATGTTCCCAACCTCGAAGTAAGCACCGCCCATCAGGACGATGCCACCGAGACGGCTGGCCACATCAGGCGCCTTCCGTAGGGCCGTTGCGATATTGGTCAACGGACCCAGCGGACAGAGCGTCACCGTGCCGGGCGGCTCTCGCCGCACGTGATCGATGATGGCATCCGGACCAAATGCAGGTGAGAGCGGTCGCACCGGATCAGGCAGGTCCGCGCCATCGAGCCCCGACTTTCCGTGCACGTGCTCTGCCGTAACAAGCGGCTGTACAAGGGGCGTTTCACACCCCGCATAGATTGGCACATCCGGTATCTGCGCCAGTTCGCAAACCGCACGTGCATTGCGCGATGTCAGAGCAAGCGGGACGTTGCCGGCGACACAGGTGATTGCAAGGACGTCGAGGTCACCGGGAGAGGCTAGTGCGAGGAGGATCGCAACCGCATCATCCTGTCCCGGGTCAGTGTCGATAATGATCTTGTGCCTTGGCATCGCGAAGCCTCCTGTCTGTGCACGGGTTGGCCCGGCGAAATGTCGCCGTCCATAGGTGGTGCCGGCAAAAAGTCTTCGCGAAGACTTTTGCAAAAGTCTTGGTCAAGACTTTTTCCGGGTCCCTTAGGATGCCGCTTCGGGTTGGACGGCTTGGGTTCTTACATGCGCAACGTTCTCGAGGGTCCGGTGAACGGGACATTTGTCCGCAATTTCAAGAAGCCGGCCAAGCTGTTCATCCGAGAGCTCGCCGACCATGTGGATCGTGCGCTCGAAATGATCGATCTTTGCGGCGTTTGCGTCCGCGCCGTCGGCATCGGTCAAGTGCGATTTCTGATGGGTAACGTCGACCCAGATGTGGTCCAGGGGCCAGCCCTTTCGGCGCGCATACATTCGCACGGTCATCGCTGTACAGGCGGCAAGGCCGGCCGAGACCAGACCATAGGGCGACGGTCCGCGGTCAGTTCCGCCAAAAGCAACGGGCTCATCTGCGATGAGCGCATGGGATGGTCCTGCTGAGATGTCCTGGATGAACCCCTCTGGATCTCCCTCGGAGCTGCGGACCACGCCTTCAGGGGCGGTTTGGGGCGCGGGCGCGGGCGCGAGATCAATGTAGCGCACCGACCACGCCGCGATCACTTCGGCGGCGTATTCTGCGTCTTCGGGGCGGGTGAGCAGATGATCGGCGCCGTCAAGCGTCACAAAGCTCTTGGGGTGTTTTGCGGCGGTGAAGATGTCGGAGGCGTTTTCGATGCCGACGGTTGCATCGCGCGGAGCGTGCAGCACCAAAAGAGCGCAGTTCATGGCTCCGATCGCCCGCCCCATTTCCGCCTGTGCGATGTCGTGCACGAAGTCCCGGCCGATGCGAAACGGACGGCCGGCGAGCAGGACATCCGCCTCTCCCTCGGCTTCTATCTTGTCGAGCGCTTCCGAGAACTGATGGGTGACGTGATGCGGGTCAAAGGGCGCGCCGATGGTTGCGACGGCCTTTACACTGTCAATCTCGCCAGCGGCCTTGAGCACTGCCGCACCGCCCAGCGAATGGCCGATCAACACAGAGGGCGGCATACCTTGAGCTTCGAGCCATGCTGCCGCCGCTTTCAAATCGCCGACGTTGGAGGTGAACGTCGTGTTGGCGAACTCACCGCCGGAATGCCCGAGGCCCGTGAAATCGAAGCGCAAAACCGCGATGCCAATGGCCGCGAGCCGCGCCGCGATGCGTCGGGCTGCGGCAATGTCCTTTGAGCAGGAAAAGCAATGGGCGAAGAGAGCCGTCGCTCGATGCGGTCCGTCCGGACGATCCAGGCGGGCGGCCAGGGGAGCGCCGAGAGCGCCGGGGAAGGTGATCTTTTCCATGGGTCTTTGTCCTGCATACTCGGGTCGGGCCGCATCGGCGCGCAGCGTCTTGCGCGGCTCACCTAGGGTGGGGCGCATGCCACGCGCTGCCAAGCCATGATGTCACGACGTCACGGGCTGGTGAAGAGATCAAGCGGTCCTTGGGTCGTCAAGCGCAGGGATAGGCGCTCGGTCGGAGCGGCGGTGGCCCAATGCCGCTGCACCGGCGCTGTCCAAGACGATGCGCCGCGCGTGCATGCTGGACGTGCGTGGGAAAATGGGCGGCGTGTGACCAGAGGGACGGGGTACCCGCAGAATAAAACGTCAGGGACTTCTCCGGGCACATCCCCGCCTCGCGAGCGCTCTTACGTCTGTGCCGCCTCGCCCATGAGGGCCGGGTCGAAGGGGTACGACGTCAGGTTCTCGTGGCCGTCCTGCGTAATCAGCACCTGATCTTCGAGCTTGATGGAGAAGTCCCCGCCCTCCTCGGCGACCAGGGCCTCGACGCACAGAACCATACCTGGCTCCAGCACACCCTCGAAGGCGCCTGGGATCGCGGCATCGGGATAGTCGAAATGCGGCCACTCATCGCAAAGCCCAACCCCGTGCATGAAGCACGAATACCGCCGTTTCTTGAACTTTGCGTCCAGCGGGTGGCACTTCTCGCGCAGCTCGGCAAAGGTCACGCCCGGCGCGAGATTGGCCATGTTCTCGGCGATGTGTTCATAGGCATGGCGCATCGTGTAGATCATGTCCGGACGGGGAGGCCTATCGCCGATCCAGAAGGTGCGCGAGATGTCGGCACAGATGCCGTAGGGTCCGATCAGGTCAGTGTCGAGGCCGACGACCTCGTTCATGTGGACGACGCGCGGACCGCTTTCTTGAAACCACGGATTGGTGCGTGGGCCGGAAGCGAGCAGCCGGGTCTCGATCCATTCGCCGCCGCGCTTGATGTTCTCGGCATGCAGGACCGACCAGATCTCGTCCTCACTCATGCCGTTGCCTGTCTCGCCGCCGCGGGGCACGCCTTCGCGCGCCGCCGCTTCCATCGCCGCCATCGAACGCTCGCAGGAATGCATCGCGCATCGCATCGCGAGGATCTCGTCCGGGCCCTTGATGACACGCGTTTTCTCGGTCACCTCCTCGCCGTCGAGGAGGTCTAGCCCACGCGCCTCGAGCGCGCGCGCGCCCACGAGCATGATCTTGTCGACCGCAAGGCGCCGATTTCCAGGGGCATGCGCGCGTAGAAGGTCCTCCACCTCGGCGGCAAAAGCCCTGGCAGCGTCTGCGGAGCGATCGCCTGTCGAGAAGTAGAACATCGACGCCGAGCCGCGCGCCTCGCGCACCAGCGGATTGAACTCCGACAGGAACGGAGCAAGCTTGTAGTCCCACAGCACCATGTAACCGTCGGCGCAGATCAGGCAGGCGCGAAAGGGATTGTGCGCGTTCCAAAGCTGCATGTTCGTGCTGTCGGTCGCGTAGCGGATGTTGAGCGGGTCGAACACCAGAAGGCCCGCGAGATCGCGCTGGACGATCTGCTGGGTCAGGCGTTCCCAGCGAAACCTGCGCATGGCTTGCAGGTCCGGCAGCTCAAGGCCCGCGGCGGCCCATTCATCGAAGGCCAGCCGGGTCGGCCCGATCTCGACGCGGTCGGCATCATTGGGGGTGTTGTCTGGCAATAGCGGGCCGCGACTGGGGTCGATCTTGCGGCGGTCGCGGGAATGAATGTTCATCTGGGGGTCCTCCCTGGCCCGTTCAGCGTTCCCCCGCTGCATGCGCCCGGCACGCCCGTTTGCGGCGTGTGGCGTCGTTTTTTGGGCGGTGTTGCGCGATCTTGAGGCAGGCGGAGCGGAGTGCGCGGGGCCATGGCGCTGGGCCGACGCCGAAGGATGGCCTGTGCGCCAGGCATCCGCTAGAACCGTGAAATGGCGACGCAAAGCCCCAGAGTGCTTACAAGTTTGTCCGAGCCGGAGCAGGGCTCGGGCGGCGAGACTATCTTGCAATCCGCGCTCCATGGCGCGCCGTGGGAGGCGCCGCAAACGGCTGGATTGCCCGGCACGGAGCCCTGTGCGCAAGCCGCGTGGCTTACAATCGACGACGCCTATGCCGGCCAGATGCGCCTGCGCGCAACGCTGATCGAGCGCCGCCGCACCGATGTGATCGCCGCTTTGCCCGGGTCCGAGGCCACGCTCGAAGAGCTCTATGGTTTCGTGTTGAGGTCCGTGTCGGCGCGGCCCGATTTCAGCCTGAAGACCGATGGCGCACGGGACGATACACCTGTGCGGGCGGTGCGGCCCGATGGTGTGCCCGTGACGCTCGATGCGGGGGATCCGCTCGCGACCTTGGGGCGTCTGGTGGCGGAGGATCTCTGCGTGTTGCAGCGCGTCGATGGCGACGCGGGGCATCGTTTGACCGCTGCGGTGCTTTGTTTTCCGGCGCATTGGTCGTTGCAAGAGAAGCTCGGCCGGACCATGGCGCGCATTCACGCGCCGGTGGAGGAATATGATGCGCATCTCGAACGCCGGGTGCAGCGGATGCTCGACGCGTTGCGCCCGGGCCTGGTGCTGACCCGGATGAATTGCTTGCCGTCCGTTGTGCCTGATCTCTTCACGCCGCAGACCGAGGCGGACGAGGCCGCCCATTCCGACCCGCACGGCCCCTACCTGAGGTCGGAGCGTCAGTGTCTCTGGAGGCTGCCCGAAACAGGCGCGGTTGCGTTCTCGATCCAAACGCGGATGGTGCGACGAAGCGACCTGACGCCGGCGCAACGGGCAGGATATGCGCGTTGGCGCGCGGCGCAGGGCCTGCCTTGACCTTCGCGCGCGGGACCCGACGATGCGCGCGCCTCGGGGTTGGGTGTTGCGCACTGAAGGGCACTCTTGGCTTTAAGGGCAGGGCAACCGAACGCGGTGAGAAAGACCGATGCTGCGCGTATGGCTCCGGGACCTCGATCACGTATGCCATTAGGGGGGCCTTTGGTGCACCGCTTGCCTGGGGCACCGACGAGGCGCCGTTGAGCGGAGGCGTCGTGGGGCGGTCGGCCGGGTTCGGGTGCGTTGCTCACCGGAGGAACGGAGCCGCCTGTGGCACCCTATTGGCCGGGTCCAGTCAGGCTCTTTGAACGCCAAGCGCGCCCAGTGCGCTCGGCCCGCTCCTTTGAAGAGATGGCGCGGATGCCGCAGGGGCGAACGGGCGCGCCTGTGATACGGTCATTTGACTATCATCAAAGTGTCGTGCGTCGCGCTGCTGTACCATTGGCCGGGATCGGCGAGGGCTGGGCAGCGTGATTGCGAGAGCGCCGCGCCCGGGAGACGCTGGGGTCACGTCATAGGGACGCCATGAAAGCCATCGAGCATCCAACACGGGATCATAATGGAGATCCCCATGACACTAACCTTTCGCGACAGGATGCGCACCGGCGCAATCTGGTGCGCGAAATGGTGTCCGGGGCGATCCTGCCGAAGCTCCTGGCCCGCAAGGACGCCGGGGTGTTCGATCTTGGTCGTCAGATCGTCAGGCTCAACCGGCCACAGAGAGACGATTAGCCCCAAGCTTTGGGGCGAGTGCCGCGAGGATTTCAAGCGAAACAGGTCTTGGGGCCAGTCTCCAAAGTGCTCCGGGTCATGGGACAGGGCTTGCGCTTGTCGGTGGCTCTGCGCTGACGTTGTTCTTCCCTTTTGCCATACTTGGCGGGCAACGCGGCGCTTCCGAGCGCAGCGAAAGGGCTCCGCGTTTGCCAATGGTTGGTTCTGTTTTGAACGCGGAGGGCCCCGGCCGCTTGAAGAACTTGGGCCGCGAGGCGCCGCGATCCCCGGACATTGCGTGCGAACGTGACAAGGGGATCCGCGTCCAAGCAAGTTGCGTGCCGTCGCGCGATGGCCGAGGGTACTGGCCCGCGGCGCTCTTCCCTAAGCGCTGTTCCGGCTCGCGTAATGCGGGGTGTGGTTGACCGCACCGCCCCCGTGTGGCCATGAGGGCAGGGCGCGCCGGTTCGCGCGGCGCGGTCATTCAGGCGCCGGTGCGGGCTACCCCGAATTGCGCCGAGCCGTTGCTGTGATTGGAGACCTGCCTTGGCCAACACGCCCCCACCGTTTGCCCGCTACGAGTGGATCATCGCGTGGCGCTACTTGCGGGCGCGGCGATCGGAGGGTGGGGTCAGCGTGATGACGTGGATTTCGCTCATCGGCGTGGCGCTGGCGGTCTTCGCGCTGATCGTCACGCTGGCAGTGCGCTCCGGCTTTCGGGCGGAGTTTGTCGACACGATCCTGGGCGCGAACGCCCATGTCACCGTCTACAACGCCGTCGCCGTAACGGAGACCGGCCAGCAGGACCGCACTATTCGAGACTATGCCGAGATGGCCGAGCGCGTGCGTGAGGTCGAAGGCGTCATCCGGGTGGCGCCCCTCGTGAAAGGCCAGGTGATGGCCAGTGCACGGGGACGTAACGCCGGGGTGGAGGTCTTTGGGATCTCGGCGGAGGATCTGGCAACGATTCCGCGCGTCGCGGCGCCTGAGCAATCGCGGGGCGATATCGGCCGCTTCGGCGATGGCGTCGCCATTGGCTGGGGCGTGGCGCAGGAATTGTCGCTCAGCCCCGGCGACAAGATTCGGCTGATCTCGCCCGATGGGGCGCGCACGCCCTTCGGGACGTCGCCGCGGGTGAGCACCTACGAGGTGGCCTACATCTTTCAGGCCGGGCGCTGGGATATCGACCGCACGCGCCTTTACATGCCGTTTGACGAGGCGCAGGCCTACTTCAACCGGGAGGGCGCGGCGGACGAGCTTGAGGTGATGGTCGCCGACCCCGACAACGTCAACGCCTATGCGCTCGACCTGCTGCGCGCGGGCGGCGAGCGCACGCTGATCTGGACGTGGCGCGACGCGTCGGGTGCCTTTCTGCGGGCGCTCTAGGTGGAAGACAACGTGATGTTCGTCATCCTCTCGATCCTGGTGCTGATCGCTGCGATGAATATCGTCTCCGGCCTGATCATGCTGGTCAAGAACAAGGGGCGCGACATCGGCATCCTGCGCACCATGGGGCTGACGGAAGGCGCTATTCTGAGGGTGTTCTTTCTGTGCGGAGCATCCGTGGGCTGCCTTGGCACTTTGGTGGGCGTGATCCTCGGCTGCCTTTTTGCACTCTATATCGACCCGATCTTCTCCTTCGTGAACTGGGCCATGGGCGGCGGCGTGTGGGACCCGTCGATCCGTGGGATCTACGCGCTGCCGGCGCAGTTGCAGGCCAGTGATGTGATGTCGGCGGTCGCGCTGTCGCTGGGGCTATCCTTTGTCGTGACGATCTTTCCGGCACGCCGTGCGGCCCGGATGAATCCGGTGGAGGCGTTGCGCTATGCGTAATGCGGCAGTTCTGGACATGCGGGGCGTCGCAAAGGCCTACAACCGGGAGCATCCAGGGGAGATCCCGGTGCTCTCGGGCGCGGATGTGCGTATTGAAGCGGGCGAGGTCGTTGCCCTGGTGGCGCCATCGGGCGCGGGCAAGTCGACGCTCCTGCACATCGCGGGGCTGCTCGACACCGCCGATTCCGGCGAGGTCTGGATTGCGGGCCAAGAGATGGGCGGGCTGGGCGATGCCGAACGAACGATGGCCCGTCGCGATCTTGTCGGGTTCGTCTACCAGTTTCACCATTTGCTGCCGGAGTTCTCCGCCTCGGAAAACATCGTGCTGCCGCAGCTGGCCGCAGGGAGGCTCCCCGCGCAAGCAGAGGCGCGGGCCGCAGAACTGCTTGACGCAGTGGGTCTCGCGGCGCGGGCCCGCCACAGGCCGGCGGAGCTTTCCGGCGGTGAGCAGCAGCGTGTGGCATTCTGTCGGGCGTTGGCCAACCGGCCGCAGCTCCTGCTGGCCGATGAACCGACGGGCAATCTCGACCCGACAACATCGGACACGATTTTTGACGTATTGATGGGGCTGGTGCGCGACACTGGCCTTGCGGCTCTGATCGCGACCCATAATCCCGATCTTGCCGCGCGGATGGACCGGACGCTTCACCTTGTGGGCGGGCAGCTCACGCAAGCGTGAGGGCTTTCTGCTCAACAACGCCTCGCACATAGTGGCGGGATCCACGGCGGAACGGGAGCGGACGGCAGTCCGCCGCGACAGAGCGGGCAGGGGCACACACCGCCGTCTTACGATTGCATCTGGGCACAATTGTTGCGTTGTCTCCGAGAATTGACGCAAAACCTTGCGGTTCGTGCAGCGCCGACATCCCAAGAGCTTGTGTGATAGCCCTAACACACACCATTCTTGTTTGCCTTTTTGTCGCGGATGAGTAGTGTCCGCGCACTCGACAAGAACCGGCCCGATCAACGGGCCACGTCAATGACTCAAAGGGGAGGTCCGCAATGGATCGTCGTTCTTTTCTGAAAACCTCCGCACTGGGGGGTACTGCTGCTGCGGCCACGACGCTCGCGGCGCCGGCGATTGCCCAGGGCAATCGTACGCTGACCATGGTGACGTCGGTGCCCGACGGCTTCGCGATCTTCGACGACGCCGCCGTGCTGCTCGTCGACTTCGTGAACGCCATGTCCGGCGGCTCGCTGACCATCGAGAAGAAGCCGGCGGGCTCGCTCGTGGGCGCGTTCGAAGTGTTCGACGCGGTCTCCTCCGGCCAGGCCGACATGTACCACTCGGCCGACTACTACTTCCTCAACCAGCACCCGGCGTTCGCCTTCTACACCTCAGTGCCCTTCGGCGCGACGGCGCAGGAATTCGCCAACTGGTACTACCACCGCGGTGGCATGGAAGCGCACCACGAGCTTGGCAACCTCTTTAACATCAAGTCCTTCGCCTGTGGCTGCACCGCGATGCAGCCCGGCGGCTGGTTCAACAAAGAGATCAACTCCGCCGACGACCTGCAGGGTCTGCGCTTCCGGATGCCGGGCCAGGGTGGCCAGGTGCTCGGCCGCCTCGGCGCGTCGGTCCAGAACATCCCCGGCGGCGAAATCTACCAGGCGCTCTCCTCCGGCGCGATCGACGGTGCGGAGTGGATCGGCCCCTACGCCGACGAGCGCATGGGCTTCCAGGAGATCACCAAGACGTACTACGCCTCCGGCTTCCACGAGCCGGGCTCGGTTCTGGCCACGGCGGTGAACCTCGACGTCTTCAACGACCTCTCCCCGGCGCATCAGAAGATCATCGAGATCGCGGCCAAGGCCGTCTTCGCCAACAACACCGCACTGGCACTGGCCGAAAACGGCGCAGCTCTCGCGCGTCTGCAGGGTCAGGGCGTCACCGTACGTCAGTTCCCCGAGGACGTATGGGACGCGTTCGGCACGGCGGCCGCGGAAGTCCGTGAAGAGAACATGGGCGACCCGATCTACGCTGCCACGGCCGAGAGCTACTTCGCCTCCATCGCGGAATCCGCTGCGTGGTACGAGCAGGCCGACGGCGAGTACCTGCGCCAGCGCAACCGCGTGAACGCGGGCTAAGGTCCCGAATGCGGCGGTCGGCCACAGGGTAATCCCGCGTCGGCCCCGCCATGAATTTTGCATCGTCCCGCCCGGCGGGGCGATGCTTGAGGTAACGACGAGGGCGCGGCAGCACCTTCGAGACAGGCGCCGCAGCGCCGGATGGGGGGACGATGCTCGACGCGCTCGTCTGGTTTTTCCAGCAGATCCTGCTGGGTTTCGTAAACTTCTTCGCAGCCATCATAAATGTGCAGTCCTGGTTGGACTGGTCGAACGGTGAGGCCATCGTTCGATTTGTTTATTATGGGGCCTCGGTCGAGTTCTTCTTCGTGATCTTCAACACGATTGTGGTGTTGACGCTCATCGGGATCTGGCGCCCAGGCTTCATGTGGGGCGGCGTGCGGGTGCTTGAAGGGACCGCCAACACCGTGGGCCGTGTGGCCGCCTGGGCGGGCCTCCTTATGGTGCTCCAGCAGATCGTCGTCGTTTTCGTGCAGCGGATCTTCGCGGTCAGCCAGATCTCCATCGGCCTCGGAACGGCGGTAACGTTCGATGTCTCTTGGTGGTCGGAAGGGCTGAAGCTCTACAACGCGATGCTCGTATCGCTCTGCGTGGCCTACACCTTTGTGCAGGGGGGGCATGTGCGCGTCGACATCCTCTATGCCTCCGTCAGCTTCCGCACGAAGAAGATCATCGACATGGTCGGTGCTGTCGTCTTCATGATGCCGATGTCGCTCCTGATCTGGCACTTCGGGTGGTTCTTCCTGTGGCGGCACCTCATCCTGCCGGCCCCCTCCGCCTCCGATGGGCTCGACCGGCTGATCCAGCGGGCACAGATCCTGCGCTGGAACGTCGAGACCACCGGCTTCTCGCCGCAGGGTTTCTCGGCCTACTTCCTCTTCAAGATCCTCTTGGTGGCCTTTGCCGCTCTCGTCTTCATGCAGGCCGTCGCCATGCTCTGGCGCTCGATCGCGGAACTGCGGGAAGGGGAGGCGTCAGAGGGCAAGAACGTCGACCGCGATGTGCTGGGCGATCCTTCAGAAGAAAAACAACACGAAATCCACTCGGGGGCGACCTAAGCCATGTTGTTCGGTATGGACGGGGTCGAAGTCGGCCTCATCATCGTATTCCTGACCCTGTTTGCCTCGATTCTGTCGGGCTTTCCGGTGGCCTTTGCCATCGGCGGCGCAGGCATCATCTCCTTTGGCATCATCGCGGCGCTCGATTCCGCAGGGTTGCTGATCCACCAGGCGATCGACACGTCGAGCGCCGAATACGCCGCGCTTCTGGCCGAGGGGGTCCGGCAGGAGGCGATCTCCGTCTTCCGATACCCGGACTTGCCGCGGATCGAAGAGCCGGTCTTCCCGCGGGGCTGGGAAACCGCGATCGACCGGAACCTGTCGTTCGTCGTCAACCGGATCAACGAGCGCGTGCTCGCCGGGCAATCCATCGAGACGCTGCTGGCGGTGGCGATGTTCGTTCTGATGGGCATCACGCTCGAACGCTCCCGCATCGCCGAAGACCTGCTGACGAACATGGCGCGCGTCTTTGGCCCGCTGCCGGGTGGTCTGGCGGTGTCGATCGTCGTCGTGGGCGCGTTCCTCGCGGCGTCGACCGGAATCGTCGGCGCGACCGTGGTGACGATGGGCCTGCTCGCGCTGCCCACCATGCTGCGCAACAACTATTCGCCGGAGCTCTCGACCGGGGTCATCGCGGCCTCGGGCACGCTGGGGCAGATCATTCCGCCCTCCATCGTGATCGTCCTTTTGGGCACGCTCGTGGGCGATCTCTACTCGACCGCGCAGGAGACCCGCGCTCAGCTTGCGGGCTGTTCGGACGCGCTGACCTTCCTTGGTCAACCGGCGGTGCTGTCGGTCGGCACGCTCTTTCAGGCCGCGCTGGTGCCGGGCCTGATGCTCGCGGGGCTCTACGCCGCCTTTGCCTTCACCTATGCGCTCTACCAGCCAGACAAAGCGCCGCCCGTGCTGTTCGAAGATGATGGCACCGTGGCCTCCGCGGCAGCCAGCACGCCGGGCGAACGTCTGACGTGGCTCCTCGGCGTTCCGGCGGCGATGATCGCGGCGCTCGTGATCTTCGGCTCGGCGGGTCTCGTTGGCCCGCAGAGCGTCACCGTCGGCACCTTCTCGGACGCGCCGGACCGCGCCTCCCTGCGCACCAACGTCTCGGAGCAGTGCCAAGTCTCGATGATCGAGCTGCACGGGCAGGACGCCTGGGACCGCGCGATTTCGGAGCAACAGCAGATCGACGCCGCGGGCGGCCCGACCGAAATGGTCGAGCTGACCGAGGACGAGATCGCCGAGCGCACCGAGGCCGCCATTGCGGGCATCGCCCCCATCGGGACGGGCCTGGCGCTGGGCTTCCTGGTGTTCGCGATCCTGCTCTCGGTCGCGCGCGGGATCGTGCCCTCGGCCGACCCAACACCCCTGGTGATCGGGGGCGCGGGCGTCGCGCTCGCGCTCTTCATCGACGCGGCGGTGCTCGACCCGCTCATGTCGCCCGGCACGCGGTTCCTTTGGCTCTTGCTGCCTTTCGGGATGGTGATCTGGGGGATACGCGCGGCTGTCCCGATGATGGGGCAATCGGAGCTTCTGAAGGTGGTCTTCCCGCCGCTCGTGCTGATCGTCGCCGTGCTCGGCTCGATTCTGGGCGGCATCACGAACCCGACGCCCGCCGCGGCCCTTGGCGCCGGTGGCGCGATCCTCCTGGCCGCCTACCGGATGCTCTCTGAGGCCGACAAGTCCGGCAAGGTCATCGTGCAGGGCGCATTCGCCATCGTCATCATGATCCTGATCGGGGTAAACTTCGATCTGCGCATCAACACGCAGGCCGCCGGCTTCGAGAACTGGGTTGCCTATGTCTTTGCACAGGCCGCCTATCTCTACGCGCTCTTCGGGCTCGGCTATGCCTGCTGGGTGCTCTGGACCCGCTCCGTCCTGACCCCGGTCGTCCAGGAGACGGCCAAGGTCACGGCGATGGTCTTTGCCATCCTGATCGGCTCGCAGATCCTGAACCTGACTCTGATCTCCTTCGGCGGCGAGCACTACATCCAGCAATGGCTGCGCAGCTTCGACAACGAGATGGTTGCCTTCCTGATCGTCATGCTGGTGCTCTTCGTGCTGGGCTTCGTGCTCGACTTCCTGGAGATCATCTACATCGTGGTGCCCATCGTCGGCCCGGTGATTTACGGCGGCACGCTCGATCCCAAATGGGTGACGATCATGATCGCGGTGAACCTGCAGACATCGTTTCTCACCCCACCCTTCGGCTTTGCGCTCTTCTACCTGCGCGGGGTTGCGCCCCCCGGGATCACCACCGGGCACATCTACCGCGGTGTCATCCCGTTCGTCCTGGTGCAGGTACTTGGTCTGGCGTTGTTGTGGCTGTTCCCGGCGATTGTGACCTTCGTCCCGGATCTCATCCCGAATTGAACCACAAGTCTGGGCGCCCCGCCCGCAGGGGCGCCCGGCGCGGTCATGGGTGCCCATTTCGTTCTGAAGTTCGGCGTTCCCTGTGCCCGACCGTACCGACGCGGAACTGCGCTCCGGCTCTTGCATCACCCCTGTTCGGAAGCTAGAAAGCGCGGCGTGCCGCCTTAGCTCAGTTGGTTAGAGCGCTGGATTGTGGATCCAGAGGTCCCCTGTTCAAGCCAGGGAGGCGGTACCAAAAAACTCAATTGCTCAATCGGATTTCTACTTCTTGTGGCGCTTCCCTTTACCGTTCTGGGGAACGGATTGAACTCTTCCTATCGATCACACGAGAGATGAACGTCTTCCATCACTTGATCTGTCAGTGGTTGACGTGCTTCGCATCAAGGCGTGGCCTATAGAGGGCCTCTCACCCATCAGCTTTTGCCGCAAGATCATCAAGTATGGATGGTTCGTCCAGGTAAGGGCTATCGGCTACTCGACGACTTTGCAGCGGCAGGTGCTATTGCCCCGGACATTCCGCTCTTGCCGCTTGATCATCAACAGAGTGTGGATAAGCGACCCGACCGAGACAATCAGGTTCGCCGTGGCCTTTCAGCGACTGGGAGTCTCGCTCTGCTGGTCGACGCGGACAAGTGCCCTGCCGTGCGTCCGGCGATTATCAGCTCGTAGCAAACGGCGGACATCACCAACGAAACATCAACACCGCAAAAACGATCCTCGAGGAGCTGCCCGCGGGAGCATTGGTGTTCGTACCTGCTGCAAAGCTCGACGGAGAGGCTTTGCTCGGGGTGTCGGCTGTGCGTAGTCAGTTTCTCGTCTGTTTCACCCAAAAGGTCGCGAGCCAAAAAAACCTCGGCTTCTTAGGTCGCGCACTCATCGACCCGCTTCGCCTTCCAATGCGTCGCTTACCGAAAGCGATCACCGAAGTGCCGAATAACCGCGGCTTGGTTGCGGAGGAAATAAGTGGGACGGTCGGTTCAGGCTCTATCGAGAATACTACGGTTCGTATGAAGTGGCTAATGAGCGAGCGGCCTTTCAGCTTCGCGCAGTTGATGCCTCATTTTGGTGTGCGTGGATTTGGAGTTCGCCCGGTTTCTTGGACGTTCATGGGTTGGAGGGCTCTAGGGTTTCGAGGGCGCGTCCTTCGTCGTCGATCGGCGAGAGAGATCCCAGAGCCGAGGGACGGCGGCGGGGAGTTTACCAGCCCTCTATGACCTCGAAGATCGCCATCCGGGCGTCTGCCTTGGGGCTCAACGTCCTGCGATCCGGCAACGCGCCTTCGGGGGTGGCGAAGACACTCTCGCACATCGCGGTGTCGTAGCCACGATCACCGATCAGACGACCGCGCCCCCTTTTTGACGCCGAAACTGGTCGCTGCACGGTGTGCCTTCAGGTACGTGGCGTCGATCATCACAGTCTTCTCTTCGTCGTGTTCGGCAGCCAGACCCCCATCATCCGGGCGAAGACGCCATTATCGCTCCAACGTTTCTAGCGGTTGTAAAATGTCTTGTGCGGCCCATCGACTGCACTCGCCATTGTCGCTCGGACCAATGACGCGGCATGGCTCATCGGCGCGCCACCGTAATCCATTGCGATTGATGAAGATATCCCACTCAGCACACGTCGATCATCGACGCGGGGTTTGCCGTGGGACTTTGGGAGGAAGGGCTCAAGGCGCGTCATCTGCGCGTCCGTGAGCCAGAAAAGATCGGACATGTTCACCACTCGGTTTTCCAACCGTGAATCACGCTGCCAAGCGGAAACCAATGGGGCCTGACCCTAGAGCGCGATGAGAGGCTCCTGCTCGGTTGGGACGTTGCCTCGGTGAGACAATCGCGGGAACTCAGGCCGATCCGCTGATGAGCGGCGGGCGGGCTATTGGCGGGCCGGAAACAAAGAAGGGCGGCGCAAGTGCCACCCTCCCGTCATTCGGACCCGGCTGTTACCGAAACGCGTTCGAGCGCGGCTGAGCACCGTGAGCGGCCCGGCGACGCCGAGCCTCTGTTCCCGGCAGAGGGACCGGCTCGATGACACTTGCGGCCGGTCTCTGGCTCGCGAAGCCGGCTCTGGCTCCTCCTTTGCTCTTCGCTCACATGACGTTTGCGCTCGCGCGATGCGAGAGATGGGGCGCTTGTGGCCAGACGTCTTGCGAAAAGCGCCATGGCTGACCGGCGAAAGAAACGATTTCGATGAGGCAGACCGTTTGCGCGCGATGAAGGAGGCACGGGCCCAATGACGCATGATGCGCATCACCCTGCACCCGGAGCGGAACCCGCCTATGCGATGCGGACGCCTGACGAAACCACGGCGGCCAATGCGGGCAGGCATACAAAACAGGCGGTCCTGAGCGCTTTGCATCGCGGGCGCGGGCGCGCGCCCGACCATGGGATATCAATGGCCTGCGCTCTTGCACGATGCCCGGATGTGCCTTGCGCGCGGCAGCGCCGCCGTCTTGCCCGAACTTGCCCGGCCAGAGCTTGGGTGCATCCGCTCTTCGTGCACCCGACCACCGCAGCACTCCGGAGGCGCGCCACAAGGCGGAGGCACGTGACCGGCGCTGTCGAGAGCGGTTGATCGCGTTGGTGCACCACCGCATAGCGGCTCGGCGTAGGCCCGGCCGTCTGTCGCGTTGCCGTCTTCCGACTGGGCGATGGGCCCACGTCCACACTGAGCCTAGTTCGACGTCAGGTCTTCGATCTTTGCCGCAGCTTCGCGCAGAACCGGCAACACCGACACGAGACGGTCGAAGGAGAGGCGTTGGATCGGCGCATGGATAGACAGCGTTGTGAGCAGGCGCCCCTCGCTGTCCTCAATCGGCACAGCGATGGCGGCCATGCCTTCCATCAATTCCTCGTTGTCCGTCGAGTATCCGCGGGCCCGCGTCGCTGCGATTTCGTCTCGAAGGCGGTCTTTGTCGGTAATCGTTTGGGGCGTGCGCTCCTCAAAGTCCATCCAGGACAACAACCGGTCCAGCTTGTCCGCGCGCAGCGACGACAGGTACATCTTTCCGCTGGCAGTGCAATGGAACGGGACGTGGGAGCCAATGGGCAATTGGATGCGGAGCGGCCAATGCGTTTCCACACGCTCCAGATAGACCATGCCAAACCGGCCGGGTGCGGCGAGATTGCAGGTCTCGCCGACCTCTTCGGCCAAAGCCTTCATCACGATGAGCCGCTCCGTCCGCATCCGCTGGGACGACAAGGTGTTCCCGGCCAGCCGGCGCAGCCGATGCCCCGGGCCGAACGACTTGCCGTCGACGTCGCGCTGCAAAAAACCCTCCTCCTCCGCTGTGGTCAGCAGGCGATGGATTGTGGGCTTTGGCAGGTCCAGGGCCTCGGACAAGGCAGAGGGAGACAATGGGCCGCCAGACCGGGCAACCTCCTCAAAGATAAGCAAGAGCCGCAGGTTCGTTGGAATCTGTCCTTTCTTATCTGCGGCTTGCTCGTCTGGCATGTCTCTTCCTACCTCTCCGGCAGCAGGAATAGCGCGACCTCGGGTGTGAGAGAGACAAATATCCACACGCTGATAAGTGCAACCAGATAGGGGACGGTATACCTCAGAAGCCGGAAGTAGGGCACGCCGGTCACACCCGACGCGACATAGAGGTTAAGCCCATAGGGCGGCGTGATGAAGCCGATGGACGCGCCGACGAGGAAGATCACCGCAAAGTGGATCGGGTCAACGCCAACGCCAGCGGCGATCGGCGCGAGAATCGGTGCGAGGATGATGGTAACCGGGAGCGATTCCAGGACCATGCCGGAGAAGAACACGATGACCATCGCCGTGAAGAGCACCGCATAGTACCCGCCCATGGAGGTGACGAAATCTCCGATCACCTGCTGCGCCCCGAGAAGGGACAGGATCTGTTGCATCACGACGGAGATGGCGATGAGCGGCGCGAGGATGCCCGTAATCTCAGCCGAGCGCATGGTGATCCCCGGGACCTGCCAGAGCGTGAAGCCCTCGACGACCAGCATCTCACCATAGCTCTTCTCCTCCCACGTGCGGTTCGGGTCCTGGCGCATCAGGCGACTGATCAGCCACGACAGAAGGCCCGCGATGATGCAGAACCCAACGGTCACGCCGGCCGCCTCTGTGGGGGAGAACTTGCCGGTGTAGATGCCCCAAAGGACGAGGCCGATGGCAAAGAACCCCAGCCAGGCCCCAAATGCGGTCTTGAGGACGCGGTTGAACTGCAGCGGGATCAGGTATCCCCAGCCGTTCATCCGGCAGATGATCCAGCAGGCAAGCTGCATGCCGATGACCATCAAGGCCCCGGGCAGAATGCCGGCGACGAAGAGGTCGGAGATCGGCAGGTTCATCAGGAACCCGTAGACGATGAAGATGATCGAGGGTGGGATGATGATGCCGACGGTGCCGCCCGCCGCGGCCGTGGCCGCCGAGAAGCGCTCGTCGTAGCCGCCCTTCACCATCTCCGGGTGGAGCATGGATCCGATGGTCGCGGTCGTGGCCGAGTTCGAGCCGGAGATGGCCGCGAACAGCCCGCAGGCCCCGAGCGAGGCCATGGCAAGCCCGCCTCGGAGCCAGCCGAGGCAGGCATACGCAAAGTCCGACAGGCGTCGCGCGATGCCGGATTTGTTGATCAGGTCCCCCGTAAGGATGAAGAGCGGCATCGCCAACAGGGCAAAGCCCTTGTTGAACACGTTGAGGATCTCCGCGCCCATATTGTCGAGCGTCAGCCCGAGGACGAAAGAGCACCCGATCACCCAATAGGCGATGACGAGAAAGACCGGCACGCCCAGCATGAAAAGAAAGGTGACGCCAACGGAGATCAGCGTGACGAGGGTTCCGTTGTCCATCACACATCTCCCCCGATGACCGCCTGTTTCAGCAGCGGTTTGCCCGAGCGCAGATTGCTGACGTCGTCCTGAATGTTCTCGACCGCGCGCGCCGCCATAAGGGTCGCTGCGATGGGGGCGGAGAGAAGAAACCACCATTGCATGGTGTTGTCCGTGCCCAGCACGATCTGAAAGTTCGACGCCGACAGCGCAACGACACGGAGCGTGGTCACCAGCAAGATGAGCGCGAAAACGAACCAGAGAATGAAATCCAGCATGAGGCACGCAAATTGCGCCTTGCGTGGCATGGCCGTGCGGAACTCGGAAAAGCTGAGATGCGTGCGCATCCGAATGTTATAGGCGCCCCCGAAGAGCGCCATGATCATGAAGAGAAACGGGGGAATGGTCGTCGACCAGGGCTGCTGGTTGGAAAAGACGAACCGATCAATCACCCCCCAAAAGATGATGCCGGCGGTGGCGAGGTAGCACGTCACCATGACGGTCCGCTCGAAATACCGCTCGATCACCGGGACATGATGGTAAATCCAGGCGAGCAGAAAGCCGGAAATCGCAAGAAACACCGCGCCGAAAACATAGGTTGTATTCGGCACGAGCGCTTGCCGGATCGTCCACGAATCCTGACTTCCGAGCGCGCTGATCAACGCGCTCAAATCGGACCAGATCTCCATCTGCTCCCCCTCCCTATTTCATGTGGTCGCCGGAGTTTCCCGGTCATTCGTGATTTAGGCAAAGGCCCCGCCGTTAAGCAGCGGGGCCCACCTGTGATCCGGCAAGGACCAGATTAGCCCTTCCACCAGCGGCGGGGCTCGACATTCTCCGCGAGGGTGTGCGGGTTGTTGCGCACCTCGTTGTAAATGTCCTGGTAGGTGTCAATGCCACCGGCCCAGCCATTGATCCGCTCGCGCCACTGCTCCCAGAGCTGCGGCTGGAACTCGGGCGAGCACATCTCTTCGGCCTTGCGGATTTCCGCATCCGACAGGGACGCCACTCGCACATTGTTCTCCGCAAAGATCGTGCCGGGGAGCTGCGGGTTCGAGAAGCCGACGGTGTTCACCAGCGCCGCTTCGTTGGCGGCCTGAACGTGAACCTGCGTCAGATAGGACGCCTCCATGACCGCATCCTGAAGCTCACCGCCCAGACTGTCGAAGGTCGACGCCGTCATCGCGGTATGCTCGGTGCCGCAGAAGAAGCGCAGATCCACGCACTGGCTCACGACCGGCGACATGTTCGCGTAGGCCACAGCCGACGCCCAGGTCTCCGCGCCGTCGATCAGGCCCTGCTTGAGCCCGTCGAGCGTTTCTTCCCACGCGACAGGAACCGGGTTCAGATTGAGCGCATTCATCGCGATGCGGCCCAGCTGCGTGCCCGTCACACGGTTCTTCGTGCCGGCGAGCTGGTCGATCGAGGTGACGGTGTCCTTGTCCTGCCACGAGAGGCCTAGCTGAATGCCGCGCAGTTCTGCATGGGTGAAGAGGAACTTCAGCCCGTGCCGCTGCTCGAACGGATCCCGCAGGACGCGCTGCGATTCCGGCGAGTACATGAAGTAGTACTGATCGGCCCGGCTGCGGAACATATACGCATAATCGAGCACATTGAGGTAAGGTGCGCCGCCCGCGGAGTTCTGCGTCGATGCTGCGTAGAGATCAATGATGCCCTGCTGCGCTTTCTCAACACACGAGAGCTGTCCGCAGATCTGATTGTTGCCGATGAACTCGATCCGAATTTCGCCGTCCGTGCGCTCCTCCAGGTCACGGGCGAACTCGAGGCACCCGGCCCGCTCGATCAGCAGGTTCTGCGGGTTAAATCCGGCCGCGCCGAACTTCAGCGTATGCTTGGCCTCTTTCGCGAAGCGCTTGTCGTAGGTGGACTCAGCCGCCCTGGCCAGATTCGCGGCCGTCATGGCGCCTCCGAAGGTCCCTGCGGCCAAGAGCGTCGAGCTCATGCCGTAAGTTCCGGCGATCTTGAAGAAATCTCGACGTGAGACTCCCTTGATCCGGTCATAGATGCCCATCTGTTCCTCCCATTTTGGCAATTTTTGAAACTTTTCGTATCAAAAAAGCTAGAATAGTATCTCCAACTTGCATAGAGGTAATCTTGCTCGAAGGAGGATTTTGCGCAGATGGAAGCAGATTATGTGATCGTGGGTGCCGGTTCGGCGGGATGCGTGATCGCCAATCGTCTGAGTGCAAAACCCGACACCAAAGTCATCCTGCTGGAGGCCGGTGGCGCGGATCGCAATCCCTGGATCCACATACCCGTCGGCTACTTCCGAACGATGCATAACCCCAGCGTTGACTGGTGTTACCGGACCGAACCAGATCCCGGCCTGAACGGGCGGCAACTCGACTGGCCGCGCGGCAAGGTCCTCGGCGGGTCGTCTTCGCTGAACGGCTTGCTCTACGTCCGCGGGCAACCCCAGGACTATGACCGGTGGCGTCAGATGGGGAATGAGGGCTGGGGTTGGGACGACGTCCTCCCGCTTTTCAAACGCTCGGAAGATCAGGAACGCGGGGCCGACGACTTTCACGGTCAAGGCGGCCCGCTGTCCGTCTCGAACATGCGCCTTCAACGACCGATTTGTGATGCCTGGGTGGCGGCGGCACAGGCCGCAGGCTATCCGTTTAACCCGGATTACAACGGAGCCAAGCAAGAGGGCGTTGGGTATTTTCAGCTCACCACGCGAAATGGCCGGCGCTGCTCCTCTGCTGTGGCATTCCTCAAGCCCGTCCGGTCGCGCCCAAACCTTGAGGTTGTAACGCGCGCCACGACAACGCGCGTTCTCTTTTCGGGGCGCCGCGCAACGGGCGTCGTCTATCGCGACGCTTCCGGGCGCAAGCACACGATCAAAGCGCGTGCAGAGGTCATCCTTTCGACGGGGGCCATCGGCTCACCGCAGCTCTTGATGGTGTCGGGCGTTGGGGAGGCGGCACAGCTCCAGGAACAGGGGATTGACGTTGTGGCGGACCTCCCCGGCGTCGGCAAGAATATGCAGGATCACCTGCAAGCGCGTCTGGTCTTCAAATGCAACGAGCCGACGCTCAATGACGAGGTCCGCAGCCTCTTCAATCAAGCGCGCATCGCGCTGAAATACGCCCTCTTCCGCGCCGGGCCGATGACCATGGCGGCCAGCCTGGCCACGGGGTTCATGCGCACGGGCGATCATGTGGAAACGCCCGACATCCAGTTCCATGTGCAGCCGTGGTCGGCCGACAGCCCCGGCGAGGGCGTGCACCCGTTCTCGGCCTTTACGATGTCGGTCTGCCAGCTTCGTCCGGAAAGCCGCGGCGAGATCCGCATCGCCTCACCCGATGTCCGCGTCTATCCGAAGATCCATCCGAACTACCTGTCGACCGAGACCGATTGCCAGACGATCGTGGCGGGGATCAACATCGCCCGCCGCATTGCGCAGCACGCGCCGCTGCGCCACAAGATCTCCGAAGAGTTTCGCCCCGACAGCGCGCTCGACATCGACAATTACGAGGAAACGCTCGATTGGGCCCGCAACAATTCAACGACGATCTATCACCCGACGGGCACCTGCAAGATGGGCACCGGGCACGGTGCCGTCGTGGACGCCCGGCTGAGAGTGCACGGCCTGCACGGGCTGCGCGTCGCGGATTGCTCGATCATGCCCGAGATCGTCTCGGGCAACACGAACGCTCCGGCAATCATGATCGGCGAGAAAGTGTCCGACATGATTCTGGAAGACCAAAAAGTCGGCGCCGCGTAGCGCGCCGAGCGTTTATTCAATCGAATACCCTCAAGGGAGTAACGCCATGAAAATGACGACGGAAGAGGCCTTTGTCAAAGTCCTCCAGCGCCACGGGATCAACAACGCCTTTGGCATTATCGGGTCCGCCATGATGCCGATCTCGGATCTCTTTCCGACGGCCGGTATTACATTCTGGGATTGCGCGCATGAGGGCAGCGCCGGGATGATGGCCGATGGCTACACGCGCGCCACTGGTAAGATGTCCATGATGATTGCCCAGAACGGGCCGGGCATCACCAACTTCGTGACTGCCGTCAAAACGGCCTACTGGAACCACACGCCCCTGCTGCTCGTGACGCCGCAAGCCGCCAACAAAACGATCGGCCAGGGCGGCTTCCAGGAAGTCGAGCAGATGAAGCTTTTCGAAGATATGGTCGCCTATCAGGAAGAGGTTCGCGATCCGACGCGCGTGGCCGAGGTGCTGACCCGCGTGATCGCGCAGGCCAAGCGGCTGTGCGGCCCGGCGCAGATCAACCTGCCGCGGGACTTCTGGACCCAAGTCGTCGATATCGAGATCCCCGATCCGATCCTGTTCGAGGCGTCTCCGGGGGGCGAAAACTCCATCACCCAGGCCGCCGACATTCTGAGCGCCGCCAAGAACCCCGTCATTCTGAACGGCGCCGGTGTTGTGCTGTCGGGCGCGATCCCGGCATCGGCGGCTCTGGCGGAACGCCTCTCGGCGCCTGTCTGCGTGGGCTACCAGCACAACGATGCCTTCCCCGGGTCGCACCCGCTCTTTGCCGGGCCGCTCGGCTACAACGGCTCGAGAGCCGGGATGGAGCTGATCAAAGAGGCCGACGTCGTACTGTGCCTTGGCACGCGGCTCAACCCGTTCTCCACGCTGCCCGGCTACGGCATGGAGTATTGGCCCGCCGATGCCAAGATCATCCAGGTGGACATCAACCCAGACCGGATCGGCCTGACCAAGAAAGTCAGCGTTGGCATCGTCGGCGACGCCCGGAAAGTGGCCGAAGGGATCCTTGGACAGCTGTCGGACAAGGCGGGCGACGCGGGGCGTCAGGAGCGGCTGGAGCGTATCTCTCTCGTCAAGTCGCGTTGGGCGCAGCAGCTTTCGTCGATGGACCACGAAGAGGACGACCCAGGCACGACGTGGAACGAGCGCGCACGCGCGGCCAAGCCCGAATGGATGAGCCCCCGCATGGCCTGGCGTGCAATCCAGGCGGCGCTTCCGAAAGAGGCGATCATATCCTCTGACATCGGCAACAACTGCGCCATCGGCAACGCCTACCCGTCGTTCGAAGCGGGCCGGAAGTACCTTGCGCCCGGGCTCTTCGGGCCATGCGGGTACGGGCTGCCTTCGATCGTCGGCGCCAAGATCGGCTGCCCGGACACGCCCGTGGTTGGCTTCGCCGGTGACGGCGCCTTTGGGATCGCCGTCAACGAGCTGACAGCGATAGGCCGCGGCGAGTGGCCTGCGATCACGCAGATCGTCTTCCGCAATTACCAGTGGGGTGCGGAAAAGCGGAACTCGACGCTTTGGTTCGAAGACAATTTCGTCGGCACGGAACTGGACGAAGAAGTGTCCTACGCCGGCATTGCGCAATCCTGCGGCCTAACGGGCGTCGTGGTGCGCACGATGGAGGAGCTTACGGCTGCGTTGGACCAAGCGCTCAAGGATCAAAAGGACGGAAAGACAACGCTGATCGAAGCGATGATCAATCAGGAGCTTGGCGAGCCCTTCCGCCGTGATGCCATGAAGAAACCTGTCAGCGTCGCGGGGATCGATCCTGCGGACATGATGGAGCAAGCAGTCTAGCCTGCAATGACCAAAAGTCTGTTGACGGGCGCGCGCCTGCAGGATGCTGCGGCGCGCGCCCATGAGCTGTTCCCCGGTGTTCTGATCGCAGTGCTCGTTGCCCTCGCGGCCCAATTCGTGGCGGAGCATTACGGTGCCCCGGCCATGCTCATGGCGCTGCTCTTTGGAATTGCGCTCAACTTTCTCGGACATGCGGGCCCCGCCTCTGCGGGCATCGACGCTTCGGCGCGTACGATCCTTCGCTTCGGCGTCGCTCTGCTGGGCGCGCGGATCAGTATCGAAACGCTCTCTTTTCTGGGGTGGGGCATGGTCGGCTTGCTCGTTGCGGGCACCGCGGCGACCATCGCCTTCGGCGTCGTCCTGGCGCGCTTCTTGGGGCAAGGGCCGCGCTTTGCCATTCTGACGGCCGGAGCCGTCGCGATCTGCGGCGCGTCGGCGGCCATGGCCATCGCAGCGGTCCTGCCCAAGGACGAACGCTCGGAGCGCAATCTGCTCTTCACGGTGCTGGGCGTCACGGTGCTGTCCACGGCGGCCATGATCCTCTACCCGATCCTCACCCGCGCCCTGGGCTTTGACGAAATCACGGCGGGCGCCTTTATCGGGGCCACGGTCCATGACGTTGCGCAGGTGGTGGGAGCGGGGTTCTCCATCTCGGAAACGGCCGGCGAGACGTCGACACTGGTCAAGTTGATCCGCGTTTCCTTTCTGGCGCCTGTGGTGGTTCTGATCGCTCTTTGGTGGCGGCATGTGGAGCCTGGTGCCGCGACCGCTGGCGTGACGATTGTCCCTGCCTTTGTCATTGGGTTTCTGATTTTGGCGACGCTCAACTCGCTGGGTGTAATCCCGGCAGCGCTCGGCAGCCTGCTGGCCCAAATCTCCTCCTGGGCGCTGCTGGCGGCTATTGCGGCAGTCGGCATGAAAACCGACATGAGCCGTATCCTGGAGGTCGGCCATGGGGCGATCGCACTGATCATCCTGGAGACCTTGTTCCTTGCCGGGCTCATCCTGGCCGGCATTCATTACTTACAGCTGGTCCCGTGACGCTTGTCCTCCAGCCTCCGACCTCCTGTAGCGCCTCGGCTCGCGGCCGGGCGAGGTCGGCTCTTTCAAACGGGCATTCCTGTCACCACGCCCAGCTTGTTCCCTGCCGGACGTGCGATAGCCGGTCCTCCACTGGCGGCACATGCGGGTGTGGAAGAGGACGATGAGTACAGAGGGCGAGGCTCCGGCTTTGCGTCAGCTCGGGAATGGCGTTCGACGAGCCAACGCGGCCTTGAACGCGCCAAAAAACGCATTCTACGGCGCGATCTACGTCCTCAAAAGCTCGGCCGACCCACTTGGGCTGAGGACGCGGACCAGATCGCGCTCGAGACAATTAACCTTGCAGCCCACGGAGGTCCTATTTCGAAGAGTTTCAAAAGCTCGTGCCTGGCATCGCAGGTGAATGAGACCGCGCAGCGGGATCCCAAACGTGGCTGTCTCAACACTGCGCGCGCAGAACAGGCCGGCGGGGCCTGCAAGGCTGAACGTGCCCGCGGCACCTGCCGCCTCCCCGTTCGACCATATGGCGGATGGATTGGAGCACCCAACGATCACGAAAAAGAGTCTCGCCCCATCAACGGAAACTGGATCTCTGAATCGATCATGCTCGGCGACACAGCCAATGGTACGCAGTGATTTCGCCATCGGCCGATCTTCTCGCGGGCATGGCGCGGGGAATGGAACCAATGCAGGTTCGGGCATTCGCCCTGGGATTTGCCGTTGAAACTCTCGACGAAGGCGGTCTGCACGGGCTTTCCCGGATCGATGAACCTTAGACGCACACCGGTCCGCTCTGCTCATTCGAACGTTGCCTTGCTGGGGCTTTCTGGACCGCTGTCGAGGATGATCTCCTCGGGCAGCCCGATCCGCTGGGCCAGCTCATCAAGGAAACGCGCGGCCCTTGTACCCGGGATCGACACATCGACGATCTGGCCGGGACAGCTCCGGTTATGGTCGTCGACGATGTTGAGGACGCGGAATCGCTGGCAATCGGCGAACTGGTCGCCGACGAAGTCCATTGATCCCGTTGCCCGGCAGGCGATTGCAAGGCAATCGCCGAGAGGGGCGCTGCATCGGCCGTTCAGGCACCTGCGGGGCGATCAGATCGCGCCGAGGTAGCTGCCGTCGCCTCTTCTTAAGCAGCTGAAGGCCCTGTTCGGTATAGAGCCGATACGTTCGCTTGAGGTTCACGACCAGCCCCTCACGCCGCAGCATCGCGTGCAGACGCAGATAGCCATAGAGTCGGTTCTCCGACGCCAGCTCTTTCATGTGCTTGATTGCAGCGGCATTGTCCTTCGGCCTTGGCCGGTACTGCTGCATCGACCCCGCCAAATCGACGATCCGGCACGCCCGCCGTTCGCTTAGCCCGATCTCGCTCATAAGATACCCCACCGCTTTGCGCTTCGCCATGGGAGTCACCAGTTTTTCGCCAGCAGTTCCTTCATCGACGACATGCCCAGTATCTGATCAGCACGATCCGCTTGAGCATTCGCCATTGTGCTCGAACCAATGGCGCACAAGGCTCATCGTTCCCAGCCTCCAGCTCACGCAACCGCTTGGCCTCAGACGCGTCCATGCCGCCGTACTTCTTCCGCCAACTATAGAAAGCGGCTGAGCTGGTACCGTGTCGGCGACAGATGTCGTCTGTCTTCGCGCCAGCCTCACTCTCCTTCAGCACGCCCATGATCTGTTCTTCAGTGAAACGCTACCGCTTGATGGGTCTTCCTGCTTCATCCAGTCAAAGGTGGAAAATGGAGCAGGAGTTCGCCCGGTTTCGTGGACGTTTATGGGCTAGAGG
>JBCCYI010000010.1:0-36114 GCA_039189975.1 Pseudomonadota bacterium | reverse complement strand
CGCCTCCGACACGGACGGCGCATAGCCCCGCTCAATGAAGAGCTGCCCCTTGGCGATCTCCGCGAAGGCACGCGGCGCGTCGAGAGCGTCCTGCAGCTCCATCCCGTAGGTCGCCAGGTTGGTGATCAGACGGGCGTGGCCCGTGGCCTGGTACGGCCCGCCCATCACGCAGAAGGGCATCGTCACTTCCCCGTTGCGACGAACCATCGCCGGCAGGATCGTGTGCATCGGGCGCTTGCCACCGCCGAACTCGTTGGCGTGGCCGGGCGTCAGGTTGAAGCCGAACCCGCGATTGTGGAACAAAATCCCGTACTTGGGGCTCGCGATGCCGGAGCCGAAATCGTCGAAGATCGAGTATATCAGGGAGACGACCATCCGGTGTTTGTCCACCACCGTCAGGCAGACGGTGTGCTTGTGGACGTCCTCTGTCATCGGCGCGATGTCGGTGATCGCGCGGGCGGGGTCGATGAGCGCGGCGAGCGCCGGGCCAAGGCCGTGGCGCTGGAGCCGGTTCGGGTCCGGCATGTGGTCGATGTCGGCGATGAACCGGTTGCGCGCGTCATAGGCGAGCTTCGTCGCTTCAGCCTCCAGATGAAGGCGTTCCGCACCGAACGGATCGAGCGCGGCGAGGTCGAACTGGGCGAGGATGTCGAGCAGCAGAAGTGCCGTCGCGCCGGACCCGTTGGGCGGGTGCTCCATCACCTCCCAGTCGCCGTACATCCCCGAGATCGGCGTGCCCCAGGTGCACTGTGTCGCCGCGAAGTCCTCTGCCGTGTGGGGCGCGTCGTCCAAGGCCGCGAGCATGTCGTCCGCGATTTCGCCGGTGTAGAACGCGTCTCGCCCTTCCAGGGCGATCCGGCGCAGGACATGCGCCTGGCCAGGGGCACGGAAGATCTGGCCGGGGGCGGGCACCTTGCCCTCCAGCAGGAAATGCTCCCGGCTCGCGCCCTGGAGCCGGCCTTCGTGCATGGCCCAATCCCACGCGACTCGAGGTGCCACGGGAATGCCATCGTCGGCATAGCGGATCGCGGGGGCAAGCACATCTGCCAGCGCCAGGCGCCCAAACCGTTCGGAGAGTGCGCAAAATCCATCGATGGCGCCCGGGATGGTGACGGCCGCCGCTTGATCCGGAGGCATGCGATCGTGGCCTTGGGCGCGCAAGGCCGCGGGATCCGACCCAGCGGGCGCTCGCCCCGAGGCGTTGAGCGCGATGACATCGGCCCCGGGTGCGGGCTGAACGAGTGCGAAAAGGTCGCCGCCGATCCCGGTCATTTGCGGCTCGCAAAGGCCGAGGAGCGTTGCGGCGGCAATCGCGGCGTCTACGGCGTTGCCACGGTTCTTCAGGATGTCGACGGCGGTGCTTGCGGCAAGGGGGTGCGATGTGGCGCACATCCCGTTCGTTGCATAGACCGTTGAGCGCCCGGGTTGCTGGAAATCGCGCATTGTGCTGTGCTCCCTTTTGGAGCCACGTGCTAGTGCGCTTTTTCGGAGAGGGGAAGACCCCGACGTCACGCACTGGGTGGGGGCAAGAAACACGCGACGCCGGGGGAAGCCTTTGCAGCTACGGGATCTTTATGCTGTCGCGGCGTGGCGTAGTTAGGGGCGAAGTTGGGCATTTTGGGGGCAGGCGCGCATGGACCTATCCGGGGGCTGCCTGGCGCGCGTTGACTGCTCGGTGGCGCAAGGCAGAGTAGAGTCCGTCGCCGCATCGCGAGGCTGATGATCGAATAGGTGTGCTGGTCGCGTATTGCGCCGCGACTCGCCTGAATGGTCAGGCGGAAGCGCGCATGTCGAGTGGCTTGGGATGCTCGGTGGTCTCGTGCATGGAATGGCACGTCTGACGCAGGGCACGAGCGAACCGGGCGGTTTCAAGCCTCGCGCCGGGACGGATCTGCGCAGTCTTCGTCGCAGGCTCACCGATGGGGGATCTTGTGGGGTTGGAAGGCGACGCTTTCATAAACCTCTGAAGCCAGAGTTTGGCTCATGCAGCCCTATGGCGCCGCATCGTTGCAGGCCCTGATCCGGCGCGCCGTGGTTCACGGAGAGGGCGTCGATCACGTGGTCGCTTTGCCCACCCTCGCTGTCCTAAGCGCTGTTTTTCGCTGCGACCACGGCCTGGCAATGGCGACGACGCTATCCGCCTCAGTGCACAGGTGCCGTCGCAACGGGGACCGGTGCCACGGAGAGTGAAAAGCACAGCACGTTCGTATCATCCTCGCGGGTATAGGACAGATCGGTCGTCAATTCATGGATCATTGACCAACCGAAACCGCCCTCTGGCAAATCGGAGACCTCCCCGCCGCGGGAGGCAGATTCAGACGTGCGCTGCGGCTGGGGAACAGAACCGTCGGGCATAGCCGCGCCACCGTCGGACAGCCGGCAGACGATCCAGTCTGAGAGCACGTCCATTTCGAGCAGGATCCATCCCGAACCGTCGTTTCCATAAGCATGTTCTACGACGTTGTTGGTGGCCTCGGCAAGCAGGATTTCGAGCGTCATGCCGTCCATCTCGTCGAGGCCTGCGCCGATGACGCGTGCGCAGAGTCCCGTGATCGCCTCGCGCACCGCCATCGGTGTGCTGCGAAAGCTCTCGACAACGGTGTCCAGTGCCCGGGTCGACGGATCAATGGACTGCGCGCCAAGCGCGACGACCGGAGGCATTTCGGGGCGGGGCTTGGCAGCAGGGGGCCACTTCGCCATCGACTGGCCTGTGGGACTGCCATCGCCATCAGTGGCGGAGTCGCTAATGCTGCCCATGAGGTGCGCTGGCCGGAGTGTTGCGCCCGAGCGTCCGGATGGCGCTTGCGCCTTGGACGAGATGCGTGTCTCCGGGTGCGTTCCGCGATCTTCCGGGCCAGGCGGCGCGGCTTTTCCTGTGCGTGGTGACATGACTGGTGTCGCCTTCCCGTCCCGGCTCAAGCAGCCGTTGACCCCAGGGATTTGGCGTCTTCCAAAGACGCATGCACCGTGAAGACCGTGTCCATCCTGGTCAGGCGGAAGACCTTGACCACTTTGGGCGACAGGCTCGCGAGCTCCAGCCGCTTCTTTGATTCCAAACTCTTCATGCACGAAACGATGGCGCCGAGGCCGGATGAGTCGATAAAATCGACCTTGTGCATATCGAGCACGACACGGCCCATCCATCCGGATGTCGCCTCGCGCATTGTATCCTTGAACCGGATCGCGCTCGCCGCATCGATGCGCTCGCTGTCGATCTGGATCACCTTCAGGTCTCCGACTGTCTCAATAGTAACGTCCATGCGCTGACTACCCCGCTCAAAAGGTTACGGGGAGCATCGTCCGCGCAAATGATTAGGATTTGGTATCCAAGCGCAGGATGTGTCGGTGCGGGCGCCGCATCCCGGCAGCGCCGGACGGGGCTCCGGCTTGCACCTGTCGCGCCAGCCGTCCTAGGAAGAGCGGGCGGCGCGCACGCGCTGACCCTGACCTGAGAACGGCGTCAGATCGAGCGAACGGGAAAGAGCGCGACAATGATCCAGCCCCGGCCTACGCTCTTCTCCGATGGCACGCAGCGGCACAGGGTGGGCGACGTCGTGGGACCGGAGTGTCCTTTGGCGCGCAGTCGGAGGCGTCGTGCCGCCTGTCGAGAACTCGACGAGACGGACGTGTACGGGCGGGTGCAGGGCGCCTCTTGTGTGACCGCCGGGGCGCGGCGGACGGGCTGCTGCGCGAGCGCCACGGTTTGGCGCGCAGCGTTCATGCGATTGGGCATCATGGCGGGTGTTGGCGGGGCCAGACGCGTTGGCCATAGCGCCCCACGGCGTTCCGCACCCGGTCGACCGTATCGGGGAGCGCGTCTGTGAGTTTCGACGGATGGCTGGTCTTTGCCGGTTTCTGGATCTTGTTCGTCACGACGCCGGGACCGAACGCGGCCAACTGCATTCAGAACGGCATGAGCCTGCCCTTTGGCCGGGCACTGATCGGTGTTCTGGCCATTCTTACGCAAGCGAGCGTGTTTCTCGTCGCCTCAGCCGCGGGGGTTGCGGCTCTGATCGTCACCGCGCCGACGGTGTTCTTCTGGGCCCAGATCGTCGGGGCGGTGGTGCTGGTCTGGCTCGGTGTGCGCGGCTGGCGGCGCGCGGGCGTGCCGTTGGAGGCGGGCGCCGTGCCGGATCGCCCAAGGGATATCTACATGCGCGCCCTCTTCATTGCGACCGTCAACGCCAAAAGCCTGGCGGGCTACGTGGCCGCGTTCACGCAATTCGTCGAACCTGACGTTCCGATGCGGGCGCAACTGGGTGTCCTTTTTCCGACAGCGCTGGTGATCACAAGTCTGAGCTACGTCAGCTACACGGCGTTGGGGGCGGCACTGGGCAAGCTGGCGTTGGGGGCGCTTGGCAATCGGATCTTGCGTCGGGTCCTGGCGGGCTGTTTCGTGGTCTATGGGGTGGCGCTGGGGGCGACGGCTGTCACCGGAGCCATCGGGGCAGGGAGCGCGCCGCTCCAAGCGCCAAACGAAGGAGTCTGACGATGCACGGCGAAATCAGAACCGGAGGCTGCCTCTGTGGCCGGATCCGCTATACGGTCCGCGGGCCGATGCGGTCCGTGTCTCTGTGCCATTGCGGTCAATGCCGAAAGACATCGGGCTATGTTTGGGCGTCGGCGGTGGCGCCCCGAGATGCGGTCGAGATCACTGGAGAGGTGACGTGGTTTCGCTCCAGCGACGCGGCTGAGCGGGGATTCTGCAACCGGTGCGGGGCGTCGCTCTTCTGGCGGATGGACGGAGAAGAGACGCAATCCGTCTCGCTCGGCAGCATGGACCCCCCAACCGAGCTGACGCTGGAAAAGCACATCTGGACGGCGCACAAGGGCGACTACTACGGCATCGCGGATGGCTTGCCGCAACACGCCGAGAACTAGGTGAGAGCGCCCGGCGTCTCAGCACCCGCCAGCGCTGCGTCCGACCCCTACGCGCCACCTCACGGGCCGCTGCGCATTGTGCATCGGGACACGTCGCTGTGCCTGGTCGAGAAGCCGCCGGGCCTGCTCTCCGTTCCGGGCAAGGGCGCGGGCGGGGAGGTGTGTCTGCACACACGCTTGGTGTCGGAGGACCCCTCAATCTTGCTCGTTCATCGGCTGGACAGGGATACCTCCGGGCTGATGGTCTTTGCGCGGACCAAGGCCGCACAGCGACACCTCGGCCTCCAGTTTGAGAAACGGCATGTCGAGAAGCGCTATGTCGCCTGGGTCGCAGGGGAGATGGGGGCCGAGACCGGGGTCATCGACCTGCCACTCCGGGCCGACTGGCCGAACCGGCCGCGCCAGATGGTGTGCCACGCGCAGGGCAAGCCCGCTGAAACGGCGTGGCATGTACGGGAGCGGCGGGCCGGCGCCACGCGCGTGGCGCTGATGCCGCGCACCGGGCGGAGCCATCAGCTGCGCGTGCACATGGCGGCGCTGGGCCACCCGATCCTGGGCGACCCGCTCTATGGGCCTGATGCTGGACATGGGGCGGTGCGTCTAATGCTCCATGCCGAGGGGCTGAGCCTGCGCCATCCCGAGGGTGGCGCGCCGTGCGCGTTCGAGGTTCAGGCCGCTTTTTGACGTCATCTGACAAGGTATGGACGTGAGGTCTCCGCCCCTCGGCCTGGCTTGGCCCGTCGCACGGGACTCACATCGCCGCAGCTCGGGCGGCGCAGGATTTGACCCGAATCACAGCATTTGCGACCCTACCGACGATACAGGCCATGCGACGATCCCGCCTCCACTGCGAAGGGACACGACGATGAGCGACGATGGCACCACAACGCAGCTGCGCCCAAAAGCCAAGACGAAGACGGAAAAGCCTCGTCTTTACAAGGTGATCCTGCTTAACGACGATTTTACGCCACGCGAGTTCGTCACGAAGGTGTTGATGTCGATCTTCCGCATGAGCGAGGCTGAGGCGCTGGGTGTCATGCTGACGGCGCATACCAAGGGCGCCTGCGTTGTGGCGGTGTTCACCCGTGAAGTCGCCGAGACGAAGGCCAAGCAGGCTACGGCGATGGGAGCGGAGCGCGGCTACCCGCTGGCGTTCACGACCGAGCGCGAGATCTGACGCCGCGCGACACGCCTCGGTGATGTGCGCATTGGCCCCTTTCGCGCGCGCAGCATGGGCGCTAAAGGGGCTTACCACATGCACGTGGACATGGATCAAGGACAAGGATTATGGGGTATCGTATCGCCGTCGCAGGGGCCACTGGGAATGTGGGCCGCGAAATGCTGAACATTCTTTCGGAGCGCCAGTTTCCGGCCGATGAGGTCGTGGCACTCGCCTCCCGCCGGTCGCTCGGCACGGAAGTCAGCTACGGGGATACGACGCTCAAAACGAAGGACCTCGACACGTTCGATTTCGAGGGCTTCGACATGGCGCTCTTTGCCATTGGCTCGGACGCGACCAAGACCTACGCGCCCCGCGCCGCTGCGGCAGGCTGTGTGGTGATCGACAATTCGTCGCTCTACCGCTACGACCCTCAGGTCCCGCTGATCGTGCCCGAGGTCAACCCGGACGCGATCGAGGGCTACCGCGAGAAGATGATCATCGCGAACCCGAACTGTTCGACCGCGCAAATGGTCGTGGCGCTGAAGCCGCTGCATGACCGCGCGCGGATCAAGCGCGTCGTCGTGAGCACGTACCAATCCGTCTCCGGCGCCGGCAAGGAGGGGATGGACGAGCTCTGGGATCAGACGAAGTCCGTCTACAATCCGACGACCGACGTGCCGCCCTCGAAGTTCCAAAAGCAGATCGCCTTCAACGTGATCCCGCATATCGACGTCTTCATGGAAGACGGCTCGACCAAGGAAGAGTGGAAGATGGTGGCGGAGACGAAGAAGATCGTCGACACTTCCATCAAGGTCACGGCGACCTGCGTGCGCGTGCCAGTCTTCGTCGGCCATTCCGAGGCGATCAATATCGAGTTCGAGGAGTTCCTCGACGAGGACGAGGCCCGCGACATCCTCCGCGAGGCGCCCGGCATCATGGTGATCGACAAGCGCGAGCCCGGCGGCTACGCGACGCCCATCGAGTGCGTCGGCGACTTCGCGACGTTCATCAGCCGGATCCGCCAGGATTCGACGATCGAGAACGGGCTGAACCTCTGGTGCGTCTCCGACAATCTGCGCAAGGGGGCGGCCCTCAACGCCGTTCAGATCGCCGAACTCCTCGGCCGCCGTGTCCTCCAGATGGCCTAACGCAGTGCCCTGCGCGTCGCCTCGACCGCTGCGCGCAGGGTTTCGGGCAGGTTCGGGATCGAGCTGACTGCGCCAACAAACCAAGACTGGAACGCAGGGCCGTAGAGCCCTGCGATCTCTACCAAAAGCGGCCAATTCTTGGCGATAAACTCTCCAATGGCTGGCGTCGTCAAGTTGACCGTCCAACCGATCGTGATTGCTCCGGTTGTCGCGAGAGCCCATCGACCTATCCGAATGAAGACGTTTCTGTGGATTTCCTCCTGCACCACCTGAGCTTCCGGTGTGCCTGCCTCGGCTAGAACTCTCTCTTCCAGCGACCGCAGCCTGTCGCCAAACGCGTCCGTGTTCTGCGAGGTTGCTTCTGACAAGCGATCATGGGTGGCCTGCGCCTGTGGGTTCCTGGGTTGAGCACGCTGTTTGCGTTCTTCAAGCTTTTCGACGTCTGCGTGGTCGAGCGTCAGGCCCGGCCCGTCCTGCACCACGTCCGCCAGCGCATCGGACAATTCCTTGGGGAAAGGCGTGTCACCGTCGCGCTCGGCGCCGCGGTCGGCGAAGCGAGAAAGTTCGCCAATGTCGAGGTGAACGAGGAGAAGGTCGACATCCTCAAAGTTCCGGTCCAGCCGTCCGTGGAGCGACCGCGCTTTGCCAGACAACACGAAGAACTCGTTGCCGGCCATCCGCGCCAGGTCGGCCGCGCGGATGCGCAGCCGCTCGTGCAGGACCCGTTTGAGCCGCTCGTCCCGCTCCGCCTCGCTCGGCAGCGACGCCGCCACCTCCAACCGCCCATCCGGCCCCACGTCCACCGGCAGAAAGTCCTCTTGCTCCGGCGTGTCCTGATCTAGCGGGGGGGTTGGTTGCTCCGCCTTCCTGAGATAATCGAAGAGCGTCTGCGCCCGTTCCCGCGCTTTCAGCGATGCGTGAGTTCAACTGAGCTGCACGTGAACGTTTGAACTGCAAGCCGTTACGCACTGGATCCGTGCAAAGCAACGTCATGCCGAGAAGCGGTGTCAAGTCCGCGACGAGGGTGCCGTCGAGGTCGAGCGACGTCATCCCGGTCATGCCTTGGAGAGGGGAAATGTCGGTGACGGGGGTGCGACCGAGAAACAGGCTCTTCATCCCGGTCATGCTTTGGAGTGGGGAGATGTCTGCGACGGCGGTGCCCGTTAGGGCCAGCGCGCGGAGTTCCGTGAGGTCCGCGATCTGCGGCGGCAGGTGCGTCAGGGCGTGGGTCTTCTCACTGTCTAGGTTAAGGCTGCGCGCGCCTGATGCGCGCGCCTCGTCGATCAGCTCCTCGGCGCGGGCGTAGGCGGCTTCGGCGGCGGCTGGGTCTGGGGTTTCGTCGCTCGGCATGGGGCCCTCCGGTGGGGAGGGTAGCGGGGCGATGGGGGGAGCGGAAGCGGATTAGCCGCTTTCGGCCAGGGCCTTGAGGTTGGCCAGGCCGCGCTCGTAATCCGGGCCGACCCAGCCGTCCATCATCAGACCCATCCAGCGGCCGATGGGACCGGCGCCCATGTCCGCGAGGAGCGACCATGTGACGGCGGTGCCGCCGCCGTCGGGCGACAGCTCGAAAGTTGCGTAGGCGGTGCCCATGTCCCCGAAGTCGAGGGCGGTCACGACCCGGCTGTCCGGCGTGCTCTCGGTGATCTCCTGGGAGCCGTTGCCGACATCCGGATGCTCGGAGGTCCAGTCCAGCTTGCTGCCGACGCCCTCGCTGGGGCCGGAGTAGACAGTCTCGATGTCCGGGTCGATGCCGAGCCAGGGGGACCACTCGGCCGTTCGCTCCAGGCTGTTGACCAGGGGAAAGACGGCCTCGGGCGGGGTTTCGATTTCGATCGAACGCGTGACCTCGACCGATCGAGGCAAGAGCATGCCCGCGGCGAGAAGCAGGACGACGAGACTGACGATGCCGAGTATGATCCGTCCGAATATGCGCATGGGGCTTCTCCCGTTGAGGGATAAGGGTAACATGACGAGGGGGTCCTGCACAGCCGCGCCGTGCGCTGGGCCAGGCGAAGGCGCGCGGCCGCATAGGGGCGGTCGTTCGTGCGCCCCGACGCGCGAGATCGAATGCAGGGTCACCGTCCCGTCGTCCCAGAGCAGGACTCGCAATCGACCTCGCGTGTGGGATTGCCATAGGGCGCCAGGCCGGGGCGTTTCTCGTGCGAAGCCGATGTCGCTGAGAAGATGCGGAGAGGTCTGCGCAAGACGTGCGATCGCTTCGGCCTCCAGCGTGGTCAATGACGGCGAAATGTGATGCGATTTCCTGATCAATCGGGAGATGGCCGGGAGCGTAGTGGCAGCAGAGCGATAGCGTCCAGGCATGACAAGGTTGTCCGTCTTATCGGGCTTGATCGAGGTGAGCAGTTCGAAATTCCTCCGAAATTTCTTTGCGCTCAAACCACATGTTGTCTTCCATTGGATGAGGAAAACTGATCCTACTGGCCTATGCGTCTGCCCCCTCTCAATGCGTTGCGCGCCTTCGAGGCTGCGGCACGGCACGGTGGTTACATCGCCGCTGCCGAAGAGCTGTGCGTGACGCGGGGGGCTGTCAGCCGCCATGTCAAAGCTCTGGAAGCGCACCTGGGGGTCGCTCTTTTCCGGCGTCATGCGCGCGGCGTTTCCCTGACGGCCGAAGGGCGGCGGCTGCAGCCGGTGCTGCACAGCGCGTTTGGTCAGATCTCTGACGAGGTTGGCCGGCTTGTCACAGGGGCAGATGTGCTGCGGGTCCTGTGCCCCCCGGCCACGTCGATCCGGTGGCTCATTCCAAAGCTGGACCTCTTTCGCGCGCGCCATCCGGACATTGAGGTTGAGCTGACGACCAGCTTTCACGGTTCGACGGAGCGTGGTGTGGACGCATATGACATCGGGTTTTCGGTGGAGCATTGGCCTCGGGCGTCCGAGGGTGTTCTGGTCGAGCCGCTGTTTCCCGTTCTGATTTCGCCGGCGTGCACGCCGCACATGGCGCGGGAGCTGAAAGTGCCTCGGGATCTCGTGGGCGTGACGTTGCTCCACGAGACCCTTGCGCAGCATGATTGGAGGGCGTGGCTGTCGGAGTTCCCGGTGGAGGGGCTCGATCTGCGCCGCAATGGCAGCGCGTTCCCAAACCTCGACCTGGCGATGCGAGCGGCTTTGATGGGCGCTGGTGTTGTGATGGCCGATGTCGTTTTGTGCCGCGACGAGCTTGCGGCCGGCGCGTTGGTCCTGCCGTTTGCGGACCGGATCTGCGCAGGCCCGTTCGGAGGTGTCAGTCTGATCGGTGCGCGCGATGCTTGGGACACATCCAAGGTCAGCGCGTTTCGATCATGGGCGCAGGAGATGGCGCTGGCCGACATCCGCGCCGTGAACGCGGCCTGCGGTGGCACAACCTGCGAGAAATAGCGTTCTGGGGCTTTGTGGCTCGATCCACTCGAAGGACCGAAATGAGGTGCATGGGGAGGGGCAAATTGTGGCTGTGCAATGAGCCCATCGACGGGCTGGCACATGCACGCATCGACCGAGCAGGGACGCGCGCCGCTGGAGCCGCGCGAGAGCGTGCGCAAGCTTCGGCCGCGATGCTGAGCTGGCACCGTGGCTTCGCTTCGAAGCTGCTTGCATCGATCGTGTCTCTCTCTTTTTGCGCCATGTGAGGTGGTCCGTTGGCCGTTCTTTCGGTGGTGCGGCGTGGATTGCGCGCGCGCGTCGAAGAGGTGTCGTGCGCGTTGTGTGGCGTTCCCGAGTTGGGCGCGAGCCGTTGCGGCCCGTGACGCCATGTCGGGCAAGTGCTCCGCAGGATCGTCCTTTGATCCGACCTACCATCGCTCGATAGGTTGGTCTTCGACCAGAGGTTTGCAGCGCATCGGAGACTACGGGAGAAAGCCAGGCCAACGGAATTCTGGTCAGCCCGAGAAGGCGGGTCAGATCAGCGTCCGGTGTCTGTCTCCGGTTTCTGTCACAGTGCTGATCGTTGATATGCTGGAGGGTGGTTCCAACACGGGTGTTGGGGGTGGCCGATTGCGCAAGGACGACCTCGGCCATGCATGAGAGCGCAGCGTCTCATGGCAGCGGACCATCGTCGGTGACGGTTTTGCATAGCGGCGGGTGACGGCCTTTGCTTTAGATCACGGCGCGCGCCAAAGACCCTTCACGGTGCGCCTCGGTCGCGCGGCGAGGCGCACCGGGGCGTCCCGACCGTTGTTACCGCAGTGCGTGTCATCCGCGTCCTTGATCTGTGCCAGACCCGACGGGGAGGAACTGCCCAGGTGGCTGCGACGGTACGGGCCCTAGAAACGTTCTGCGCGGAGAACGTCACAGTCCGATATGGTCACCACGCCGATGTGGCTTTCGACGACGCCAAACGCGGCGTCCAGCAAACCATCGAGCCGTTCGGGGCGGATGATGCACACAAAAGCCACCATGCCTGCGGCTCGGCTGACCTGGCCCTCTCGCGTCCAGCTTCCCGAGCGACCCGAACCCGCGAGCACGGGCAGGACAGTATAGCCCGTGACCTCGGCAGCTTCGAGGGCCCGGCGCAACCTCCGCTCCATCGGCGCTTCGATGATAATCTCGACACGTTTGGCTTTGTGGGTCTGCACGGGTCAGCCTCCAGTCAGGGCAAGGGCGACGGCCACGTAGACCGGTATCCCGATGGTCAGGTTGAAGGGAAAGGTGACACCAAGCGACAGGGTCAGATAGATCGACGGATTGGCTTGTGGGAGCGCCACGCGCATGGCGGCGGGTACGGCGATGTAGGATGCCGACGCGGACAACACCATCAGCAACGCCACGCCGCCGCCGGAGAGCCCGAGGAGCAAGCCTGCGGCAAGTCCAAGGGAGGCGCCGATCGGGGGCATCAGGATGCCAAAGAGGATCGCTCCTGGCCCCAGGATACCCTTGACGTCGCGCAGTCCGCGCCCCGCGACGAGCCCCATGTCGAGAAGGAACAGGCACAGTACGCCATCAAACGGGGCCACGATGAAAGACGAGATCTTCTCCAAACCATCTGTCCCGGTAATCCAGCCGATGAGGAATGCGCCAACCAGAAGAACGATCGACCCGTTCAGAAGGATTTCTCGCCAAAGCTCGCCATCCATCTTCTCCGCCTTGCCCGAACGCGCGACCAGAAAGAGGGCAGACAGGATCGCCGGGGCCTCCATCACGGCGGCCACGGCGACCATGTAGCCCTCGGAGGCAATCCCGCGGTTCGCGAGCACGGAAGAGGCAGCGACGAACGTAACGATGGAAATGGAGCCGTAGTGCCCGGCAACGGCAGCCGCATCGACCGATGAGAGGCGGGTCAGAACCCGCAGCAGGGCAAAGGCGAGAAATGGAAGGACAAAAGAGAGGATCACGCCCGCGGCAAGGGTCGTCACCAAGAGTGCGTCTATGCCGTTGGTCGAGACGGCCGCGCCCCCCTTAAAGCCGATGGCGAACAGCAGATAGATCGAGAGCGCCTTGGCCGCCGCTTCAGGGACTGAGAGGTCGGACCGGGCAAGCGCGGCGACCAAGCCGAGTGCAAACGACAGGATGATGGGCGACGTCAGGTTGGTCGCTGCCAGTGCAAGAATGCCGTCCATACTGCGTGTCCTTCGTGCGCATGACCTTATAAACCTGCAGCCCGGCTTGGGAACGAAGAAAACGCTTTTCAGAAAAAGCGTTTCAAGGCTCTTGTTTCAAGAGCCTTGGGCCACGGTGGGAGAGGGGCAGCGGACGGGGGCCAAGGAGGTGTCGTGTGTCTCTGCATGTTTGGCGTGCGCCCTGTGTCTTCGTTTGCAAGGTCTCAATCGACGCCAAGGTGTGATTGAGCAGTGAGATGTCTCAGATCCGACGCCGCGATTAGGAGCGGTGATCCGAAGCGGTCCGCTCGGTGCGGTGACGAGCCCTAGAAATCATCAAAAATTCGAAACAAGCGAATGCCCGGCTGCAACGAATTATTCAGCGGCAGAGCGCATTTCGGCTGTGGCTGTGGGGGCTGCGCGCGTGAGGGTGCGCGACTGAGGTGGTGGTCGAGGTGGTGGATTTGGGTCCTTTGAGAGGTGTGGTATCTCTTCAGCATGACGAGGCGATATGCCTCGATCCTGCGTGTCTTGTCACATTGTACCGCGATCTTGGGCCCCTGGGGGCCGAGAGCGTTTTGTGCCGGGCCTTGGGCGAAATCGCGCACCGTCTCGATGCATTGACCGATCTCTATCGCACAGGTGCGTGGCGCGATCTGGCCGCACAGGCCAGACGCCTGAGCGCAATTGCCGAACAGATTGGGATGGAGACGCTTTCACGCGTTGCCCGTGATGTCGGCCATTGCGCTGCGCGTCAGGACGCGGCTGCCCTGGGGGCATGCCTTGCCAGGCTGGATCGGATCGGTCATCGCTCGCTCTCGGCGATCTGGGATCTGACCGGGACGGAAGCCTGAGCCACGCCGCATAGAGGCACGGCCGCCAAGCGACACGCACGACATCCTAGTCGAGCGGACGGCAGCGCCTCCCTTGGCATAAGATGAGCACAGCGCTATGCCCGGCAGGGTCAACACAGACCGTTCAGGGACACTCTCCGCCGATGGCTCTTTCCCCTCCGCCTACCTTCGCTGATCCAGACCCGTCCGCCACGCCGCTTCATGTGATTGCTTCCGATGAGCTTGCCGAATGGCGTGCCGGGCAGAGCCCCGCCGTATCCGCCTGGGTGGCGCGGCTCGGCTTCACCGGTGCATTGGGGCAGGCGCATCTCATCCCCGAGGGGGATGGGGCCTTGGCAATCGTCGGCTACGGCACAGCGGCAACCCGTGCACGAGAGCGCTTTGGCACAGCGGCCGCCGCGACGCGTCTGCCCGAGGGGACCTATGCGCTGGTGACACCGCTGCCGACCCAGGAGCGCGAGGAATTCGCGCTCGGGTGGCTCTTGGCGCAGTACAGGTTCGGCCGATACAAGGCGACGCCGCCGCCCAAGGCACACCTGGTGGGGCCGGAGGGGGTCGCGGCGGATCGCGTAGAGTCGATCGCGGGGGGAGAGACCCTGACGCGCGACCTGATCAATACGCCTGCTGCGGATATGGGGCCCGACGAGCTCGAAGCCGCGGCGCGCGACCTCGCGGAAGCGTTTGGCGCCCGGGTCGAAGTCACATCGGGCGCCGGTCTCGAAGAAGCCTTCCCGCTCATTCACACGGTCGGGCGGGCCTCGCCCCGCGCCCCGCGCCTGATCGACCTGCGCCACGGCACGCAGGGGCCACGCCTGACCCTCGTCGGCAAGGGCGTCTGCTTCGACACCGGGGGGCTGAACCTGAAGCCCGGCGGGTCGATGGGTCTGATGAAAAAGGACATGGGTGGCGCGGCCACTGTCCTCGGGCTCGCGCACATGATCCTTTCGCACGGCCTGCCGGTGCGACTGCGCGTCCTTATTCCGGCAGTGGAGAACGCTGTCGCGGGCAACAGCTTCCGGCCGCAGGATGTACTGACCTCGCGTAAGGGGCTGACCGTCGAGATCAACAACACCGACGCCGAAGGCCGGCTCGTGCTCGCGGATGCCCTGAGCCTGGCAGCGGAAGAAGAGCCGGACTTGCTCGTCAGCATGGCCACGCTGACGGGGGCTGCACGCGTCGCCGTCGGCCCCGATCTTGCGCCGTTCTACACCGATGACGCGGCGCTTGCGACGGCGCTCTCGGACGCCGCTGCGCGCGTTGCCGATCCGGTGTGGCGGATGCCGTTTCACGCGCCCTATGAGCGGATGATCGAGCCCGCGATCGCGGATCTCGACAATGCGCCCTCGGGGGGCTTTGCCGGCTCGATCACCGCAGCGCTGTTTTTGCGCCGCTTTGTCGAGGGCGCGCAGCGCTACCTGCATTTCGACATCTACGGATGGCAGCCGAGCGCGGCGCCTGGCCGTCCCAAGGGCGGCGTCGGGCAGGGCGCGCGCGCCCTGCTGGCGGCGTTGCCGAAAGTGCTGGGCACGTGAGCGACCGACGCAGCCTCTTGGCCAATGCCCAAATCGCGGCCGCGGAACTCGAGGGCTTCGTCGACGCGCCGGCCTACAGCACGGGCGAGATGCGGCGCGCCGCGCGCCCTGTCGTCGATCTGTGCAAGGCGCCGGATGCTGCGCGAGACCGCCAGCTCGTCTATGGCGAGCGGTTCCGGGTGCTGCAGGTGCGTGACGGCTGGGCGTTCGGTGCCGCGGCGCGGGATGGGTTCGTCGGCTACATCAAGGAAGGGGCTCTTGGCGATGATATCGAGGGGACGCACCGCGTTAGCATGCCCGCGACCCATCTCTATGCCGCGCCGGATCTCAAATCCCCCGAGCGTCTCTGGCTTTCCTTCGGATCTGAGCTGAGGATCGTTTCGGCAAGTGGCCCGTTCTTCGAGACCTCGGAGGGCGACTTCGTGCCGAAATCTCACGTGCGCCCGCTGAATGCGGAGTTCGCCGACCCGATCACGGTCGCGCAGCTCTTCTTTGGGGTGCCGTATCTCTGGGGCGGGAACTCCGCCGCAGGGATCGACTGTTCGGGCCTGGTGCAAGCGGCCTGCCTGGCGGCTGGGGTGCAATGTCCCGGCGATTCCGACCAGCAGGAGGCCGTGCTCGGGGAGACGCTCGCACCGGGGGTGCCCACCGCGCGCGGTGACCTCTACTTTTGGCAGGGCCATGTGGCGATGACAGTCGACGGCGATACGCTCATCCACGCCAATGCAGGCGCGATGGCGGTGGCCTACGAGCCCATTGTGCAAGCGATCGCCCGGATCGCCGAGCAGGGCGAAGGTCCGGTCACCCGGCGCGCGCGGTTGCGGCCGGGGCCCTGAGTGTCTCTCAAGCCGGACCCAGCGGCGATGCTCTCCGGGACGGCGGGACGGGGACGGCGGCGCAGAGACGGTGGGGCAGGGACGGCGGGACAGAGACGGCGGGACAGGGCACCGAGGCCCGCGATCCATCGGCCTGTCCATCAGACAGCGCCACGGTGCGCGTCCCTCTCTCAATCCGGCGTATCGGCGCGCGGCTGTCCGTGCGAGCGCACTGGAGCGGCAAGGCGCGTTGGCATCTGTTTTACCAGCGGCCAGAAGGGGATCCTGCATCCCCGCCTTGGGTCCGGTGGCGCTGGACCAAGTCGCGTTGAACCGGACTCAGGTGTCGCTGCCTCTCGGCTTCGCCTCGAACGCAAAAACTGAAACGAGGTTGATCCGAAGAAACGTGGCGCGCTCTAGTCCACCGCCCGGATCAGCTTGCGTTCGAGCACACGCAGCACCGTCTTGAGGTCCTGACCCCGTTTCAGGACCTGCCCATCCATGCCGATGACGGCGTACATGCCCTGCCGCATCCGCAGCTTTGGCCGTTTCTCGATCCGGTAAAGCGGGTGCTCCGCCGTGCGACGGAAGACTGAGAAGACAGCGACTTCGCGCAGGCTCGAGATCCCATAATCGCGCCACTCCCCAGCGGCGACCATGCGGCCGTAGAGGCCCAGGATCACGCCGAGTTCGCGCCGGTCGAACGACACTTGCTCGTCTGGACGGAAGGGGGCGGCGCTGTTGGGCGGGATCTGCATGTTCATCCCGGACAGTGTGGGTTCGACGGGCGTGCAAATCAAGCACGCCGTGATTTGGCCCCACATTTATCGGTGAATCACCCTTTGCCAGCCATCGTCGGGCCGCAGCACCGGCAGACACATGACAGTGTGAGAGCTACGGCTCGCCCCCGGTGTTCTGGCGTTTTTGCCCCCACCCAGGTCAGGATACCGGGGATCACACTGTCTCATCCGTATCGCTTGGTCCCCGAGCCGCCGCCTTTCGCCCAACCGGGATCATCCGAGCCAGGGCCATGCGGCCGCGCATCGGGCCGGGGCTGACCCGCGATGTGCCGCCTGTTGCGCAGGTCTGACGCCAAAGGTGGCGGAGGGCGGCGCGGAGAGGGCGCCTTGACCGGTCGGCAGGGGCGCGCTACCCCCCGCGCCCTATGCACAGGGTCGAATGGAGCAACACAGCATGGCGCGCAGGCGGAAAGGGCGGGACATCTCGGGCTGGGTCGTGCTGGACAAACCTGCCGGTCCGACGTCGACCGACATGGTCAACAAATTGCGTTGGGCGTTCGACGCGCGCAAAGCCGGCCATGCCGGGACGCTGGATCCCGCGGCCACCGGTGTCTTGGTGATCGCACTTGGGGAAGCGACGAAGATCCTGACGCATATCACCGAGGCGCGCAAAGCCTATCGGTTCACCCTCCGCTTCGGTCAGACCACGACGACCGACGATGCCGAAGGAGAGGTGACCGCGACCTCCGACCGACGCCCCTCGGACGCCGAGATAGAAGCGGCGCTGCCAGCCTTTCGCGGTTGGATCAAGCAGGTGCCGCCGCAGTATTCTGCCGTCAAGGTGGACGGCGCCCGCGCCTACGATCTGGCACGCGAAGGAGACACGTTCGAGCTGGAGGCTCGCCCTCTCTTGGTGGAGCGGCTGGAGGTGGTCTCCCGTCCCGACGCCGATACCGCGGTGCTAGAGATGGTCTGCGGCAAAGGTGGGTATGTGCGGTCGATCGCACGGGATCTGAGTGCAGCGCTGGGGACGTGTGGCCACGTGAGTGCGCTGCGGCGCCTGTGGTCGGGGCCGTTTGCCGCGGACGGCGCGCTCGATCTCGAAACGGTTGAGCGTCTGGCGCGAACGCCTGATCTCGACGATTGGTTGAGGCCGCTCGAAGAGGGATTGTCTGGCCTGCCCGAGGCACGCATGAGCCCCGCCGGCGCCGTGCGTCTGCGCAATGGCAACCCGGGCGAGGTCACCCATACCACCGCTGGCTATGGCGACATGGCCTGGGCGTCGGATCAAGGACGTGCGGTGGCGCTCGGGACGTACCGGGGGGGGATGCTCCACCCCACCCGGGTGTTTCAGCTGGGGGATGCGCGATGATCGTGCGCGAAGCGGTCAAGGGCGACGCGCCCTCGGTCGCCGTGTACTCGCCCTGCGAGCTCTACCGCTACGCACTCACGCGGATCTGGGCGCCTGAGGGGCGTAAACTCCTTTGTGTGATGCTCAACCCGTCCACGGCGACGGAGGTTCAGAACGACCCGACCGTCGAGCGCTGCGAGCGCCGGGCTCGGGCGCTGGGCTATGGCGCGTTTCGGGTCTGCAACATCTTTGCCTTCCGCGCGACGGACCCGAAGGTGATGCGGGCGGCGGCGGATCCGATCGGGCCGGAGAACGACGCCGCTATTGCGGAGGGCGCCGCCTGGAGTGATTCGATCCTCTGTGCCTGGGGTAGCCACGGCGCGCATCTCGAGCGCGGGCCGGCTGTCGCGGCATTGCTGCGCACGACGGGGCGCCCGCTGACCCATGTCGGCCTGACCAAGGGCGGGCACCCGCGCCACCCGCTCTACGTTGGATACGCGGTGCAGCCGGAGCCTTGGACGGCCTAAGTCTCTGATCCCACGGATGGACGGTGTGATCCTTTGCTCGACATAGACCGCGACAGGCCGAAACAGCAGTTCAGGCGTGACCCGGTCGGGGCCTCTCGCAACCGCTGCCTGGCAGGCGCTTGCAGGCCCTCAAAGAGAGCAAGATTGCCGAGCTGAGGACAGCGGACGGGACACTCGATATCCTTGTGGGCATGGATCGAACGCGCCCGTTCTCCGTGGCGTGATGCGTCGAGGCGGCGAGCCGCGAAACGTCAGGGATGTTCCCGGAGCTTCTCCCTGACGCATGCGTCGGCACAGACCGCCCCTGGCGCGTTGCCGGCCCTCTCATCCAATGGCATCCCCACAATACTGACGCACAATCCTGACGGCGTTGCCGGCGGATGTGCCATTTCTCCCAGCGACCACTTGTGACGGCATCCTGTGCGCCGAGCCAATACGACACCGAAACACGATTGACGCCTGGCCGATGCGGTTCGACCTTACCAAGGTTTGTGCGGCCCCGCGGGGCCAAGATCTCCTTCAGCGCTTCGAGCGTCCGCCAAAATCATCATCGGTCCGTGGATGATGGTGCACAATGGTCAACCCTCAGACGCCAGGAGGACACGTGCAAATCTGGACGTCAGGGTCAGATCGACCCCTCGTTGAGCCGCTCCGGCAGACGCTGGGGCCGAACGCTTAGGCTGCAGGGTGGGCGCTGCGACCATGCGGCTCCATCCAGTCTATCGATGGGCCGACGGGCACGATCCGGTGCGGGTTAATGCTCTCATGACTGTAGTGATAGTGCCGGACGGCGTGATCGAACCGCGTTGTGTCTGCCACGCCCGGGAACTGGTAGAGTTCGCGCGCATAGGCGAAAAGGTTGGGGAAATCGCTGAGCCTGCTGCGGTTGCACTTGAAGTGACCGTGGTACACGGGATCGAACCGCAGCAGCGTGGGAAGCGTGCGCCAGTCCGCCTCTGTGATCGCGTCGCCCGCAAGATAGCGTTGACGCGAGAGCCGGGAGTCCATCCAATCCATCGTGTCGAAGACCTCCGCGACCGCGCTGTCGTAAGCCTCTTGCGAGGTCGCAAAGCCAGCACGGTACACGCCATTGTTGAAGCCGGGGTAGACCCGTGCGTTCACGGCGTCGATCTCGGCACGCAGGGCCTCGGGCGCATAGTTGTCCGTATTGCCGGTGAGGCCGTCAAACGCGCTGTTGAACATCCTGATAATCTCGGAGCTTTCGTTTGACACGATCGTATCCTGGGTGGTGTCCCAGAGGATCGGAACGGTCACCCGTCCGGTCATCTGCGGGTCCGCCCGGAGGTACACGTCGCGGGCAAAGCGCGCACCGTGCAAGGTGTCGCCCGTTGCGCCGTCAAAGTCGCTGCCAAAGGTCCAGCCATCGGCCAGCATGTCCGGATGGACGACAGAGATGCCGATGTGAGGCGCCAACCCTTTGATCGCGCGATAGATCAATGTGCGGTGCGCCCAGGGACAAGCGTAGGAAACGTAGAGGTGATAGCGACCGCTCTCGGCCGCAAACCCGCCAGCACCGGAGGGCCCTGGTGTGCCGTCCGCGGTGATCCAGTTGCGGAACATCGCTTCCGTCCGCTTGAAGGCGCCGCCGGTAGAGCGGGTGTCGTACCATTGGTCGCGCCAGACGCCATCAATCAAAAGACCCATCGTGTTCTCCTTTGCCCTGGCATGCGTATACGCGACCGGCTGAATCAGGAAACACCGAGCCGCGCAGAGAGGGCGTGCGAAGCCGCACATCACTGCACTGCGGCATGAAATGGGATGCACTTGCAGCGAAGATATTGTCTTGACTGGACTTTTTCGCGCGCCACGTTGCGAGGCAGAGCGGTGCGCGGCCCGCCTGGAAGCCCCTCGGCGCGACGGTCTGGTTGAGACGATGCATGCGTTGCGGGGGCCTGCGCGGGCGTTTGCCATCCGTTTCGAAGAGTTGGGAGATGGCGCCAATGTCGGAATACTTGCCCCAGACCGTCCGGGAAGAGCTGGCGCGTGGTACGCTGCGATCGCGCCAGACGTCGTCGCGGGCCCGCATCGTCGCGGATGGCCGGGAGTACCCCGTACTGCGGCGCTGGGCGCGGGGCTTTGCCGTCGACATGAACGCGGGAGCGCCGCCGTTGCGGGGCCTTGTCGATCTCTACGACGGGCAGCGTTTTGTGTGCAAAGCGCTTGTCTTTGCCACGTCGGAAAGCGGCTGTGAGCGCATCTACGAGTTCAAGTTCGCCAACCGGGCTGGACCGGTGATGCCCCCGGCCGATTTCGCCCGCGACCCGGTCTAGCCCGTTTCGGGCGGGCGAGAGGCGGCGGCCCGAAGCCGGGCCTGCCAGTGGAGGCGGCGCTGTCGAGGGGCCTATTGCAGGTCGGAGAACGCGTGGCGGAGGCGGTCCGCGGCCTCTTCGACGCGCGCGCGCGGCGTTCCGAGGTTGAAGCGCCGAAAAAGGTCTCCCCCCGCGCCGAAGGTTGTCCCGACATTGGCTGCGATACGCGCCGCCTGACCGACACGCCGGTCGAGCTCGTCCTCGGACATGCCCGTCCCGGAAAAGTCCACCCAGGAGAGATAAGTCGCCTCCAGCGGCATGCTCTGAACGCCAGGGATCTGCGCGAGGGCCGCATCAAAAATCTGGCGGTTCGTGTCGAGATACGCGGTGAGTTCGTCGACCCAGGCGGCCCCCTCCGGCGAATACGCCGCGCGCACCATCTCAATTCCGAAGCTGCCCGCCGAGAGGCCGAGCGCCGTCATCCGGGTCTTGAAGGCCGCGCGCAGGGTATCGTCTGCGATGGTGACCTGCCCCAGATGCGCACCGGCGATGTTGAAGGTCTTGGTCGCTGCCGTCATCATGACGAGGCGATCTTCGACCCCGTCAATCAGAGCCATCGGGATGTGCGTCTGGCCTGGCATCACGAGATCGTGGTGGATCTCATCGGACACCACGATCAGGTCGTGGCGTTTGGCGAAGGCGGCGACGCCCTCAAGCTCCGTGCGCGTCCAGACGCGGCCGCCGGGATTGTGAGGGGAGCACAGGATCAGCATGCGCTCCTGGCCGGTCATTTGTGCGTCGAAGGCGTCAAAGTCGAAGATGTAGCGGCCGTTCTCGATCGGCATGCGACACTCGACGAGGCCGCGTCCTGATGCCTTTATGACCCGGAAGAACGCGTGATAAACGGGCGTGAAGAGCACGATGCTGTCGTCTGGCTTGGTCAGGGCGTCGATGCACATTGCGGTGCCGTTGACCAATCCATGCGCCGAGAAGACATGCGCCGGGTCGAGGTCCCAGCCATGCCGTGTGTGCATCCACCAGCGGACCGCCTCGCGGTAGGGACCCTCGTCGCCGTAGTAGCCGTAGATGCCGTGATCGGTCATCCGCGAGAGCGCCTCCGTGACGACCTGTGGCGGGCGAAAGTCCATGTCGGCGACCCACATCGCGAGCCCGTCTTCGGGAGAGACCCCGAAACGCGCCTCCATATCGTCCCATTTGTTGCAATTGGTGCCGCGCCGGTCGATCAGCGTGTCGAACGTGGTGTGGTCATAGGCCATGGAGTGTCCTTCGTGGGCAATATGCGCAGAGCCATACATGTCGTGCGATGCGCGCAAAGCCATATCCGTCATGCGATGCGCGCAAAGCCATATCCGTCGTGCGATGTCCGCACCATGGCACCCGCGTCAGCAGGTGCAACCCCGCCCGTGCGTCATGATGCTTGTCTTGCATCGCCGCGCCGAGCCGCCTAATTCGGGCCTATGGCGATCCTACCCATTCTCATCCATCCCGATCCGCGCCTGAAAAAGGTGTGCGACCCGGTGACAGACATCACAGATGACATCCGCGCGCTGGCGCAAAACATGTTGGCAACGATGTATGCCGCCCCTGGCATCGGCCTCGCCGCACCTCAGGTCGGGATCACGCAGCGGCTTCTGGTGGCCGACACCGTGAAGGAAGGGCAGGGGGAGCCGCGCCCGATCGTGATGATCAACCCCGAGATCGTCGCCTCGTCGGAGGAGCGCTCAATCTATGACGAAGGCTGCCTGTCGATCCCGGAGCAATACGCCGAGGTCGAGCGTCCGGCAGACGTGACGATCACCTGGACCGATGAGAACGGGGCCGATCACCGGGAGGATTTCGACGGGCTGTGGGCCACGTGTCTGCAGCACGAGATCGACCATCTCAACGGTGTGCTCTTCATCGACTATCTCAAGCCGCTCAAACGTCAGCTCATCACGCGCAAGATGCAGAAGCTGAAGCGCGAGCGGGCGCGCGCGTAAGGCGCCGCTATGGCCGTACGCCCGATCCTGCGCTGGCCGGACAAACGCCTGCGCACGGCCGCGGCGGATGTGCCCCAGATCACCGATGAGATCCGTGCGCTTTGGGAAGACATGATTGCGACGATGCGCGCGATGCCGGGCTCCGGTGTGGGCCTTGCGGCGCCTCAGATCGGCGTGATGCTGCGGCTCGCCGTGGTCGACGCCAGTGCGACGGGGGATCAGACGGTCCGTCTGGCCAATCCGGTCGTCACCCACGCTGGGACCACGCTCCGCCCGCATGACGAGGCAAGCCCCTGCCTGCCGGGGGTGCACGCGCGGATCGAACGGCCGGACCCGGTCCGGGTGCGCTTTCTCGATGAGAGCGGCACGGACGTCGAACAGGAGTTCGACGGGCTTTGGGCGACTTCTGTGCAACATCAGATCGACCATCTCGCCGGCCGGATGTATTTCGACCGGCTGAGCCGGACCAAGCGCGAAATGCTGCTCAAGCGTGCCAGAAAGGCGCCGGGCTGAGCGGTGCGGCCGGACCGGAGCGGTCTTTTTGGGGGCGATGCGAGACGGGATTTGGCCCATCTAAACCTTAGGCTGACAGACTTAGCCAAAGTCTCTATTGGAAAGTTGCGCGCGCGCCGCAACGTTGACCCGATACAAGTTTCAAAAGGTGCAGTCAGATTATGCCGTGCTTTTGTAATACGACGCTTACGTCGATGACGCCGACGGCCAGGCTGAGCGTGCGTGCGGTGCCGCCACAGCTCAAGAACCTGTTGGCGCTGCTCGACCTCAAGCCGATCGAAGGCCCTCGCATCGACGAGCAATTGGGCGAGGCGCTGCCGCCGGGCGGGCAGTCCTGGCTGCAGGCAACGTTGTCGGCGCAGATGCCCGGGTTTGCGTTTCCGCTGTTCCCGTCTGCCGGCATGAGCCTGATGATGACGGCGGCCCTGAAGCTCTCCGTCGCTGCAACACTCTTCCCGCTGACCGACCCGCGCGCTCTGCTCGCGCAATTGCAGCAGGCGGTCTTGAGCATGGCGCAGAACCTCGCCCCGCAGATGCGGCCGCTCCTGGCACTGCCGCAGCCGAGCCTGTCCAACATGGCTCTCGCCGCCCGCCTGACCCTGGCGTTGCGTGCCAAGGGCATCGACCCGATGACGTTGACGGGCGTCAACGTCAACGCGCGCTTTGCGGCGACGATGCCGTCCTATCATGCGGCGATGGCGATTTCGGCGAACTTTGCCGGGGCCGCGATCCCGCCTTTTGCCCTGCCCGGGCCGCAGCTCGCGCTGGCGCAGAATCTCGCCACGATGGCCGCGGTTGGCACACCCGGGCCCGGGATGCCCGCGCTCACCGATCCGAACTTCATCTCCAAGCTCAAGGCGATGATGCAGATGCTGGCGAAGATGCCAATGCCACAGCTCAAGATTCCAGCAGCACTGCCAGCGGTGATGGCGGATCTTGATGTGATCCTTGAAGCCTTTGGAGAGGATGCGCTGACACAAGCCGGGATTCTGCGGGTCAATGCGATGCTCAACATCCTGGCCTCCTGGCAGATCCCGCTGCCATTGCCCGCCGCGCAACTCTCCGCTCAACTGAATGCGACGCCGCCGTTTCCGGCTGTCATGTCCGGGATGAAGATGGCGGCCTCGGCGGGAGCCTCCTTTGGCGCGAGCGCCAATCTCTCCTTTGGGATCCCCCCGATCCTGGACTTGATGGAGCTCCTCGCAACGCTCTCTGCCTTGCTGACCAAGACGCTCAAGGCGCCGCCGTTCTGCGGGAACGTGGCATGCACGCTCCCGCTCGATGACATCGCGGCGAACCTCGCGAACGTCTCCGTGCCCGAGGTGCCTGGCGTCCTGCTCTCCTAAGTGTCGCGGGGCGTACGTCGCAGAAGCGCCTTGCACCTGGTCTTGTCCGGACGGCAAGGAAGGGCGACACGGATGGCACAGGACGGTCACGCCGGGAAAGAAGGTGCAGCATGAAGATCGTGTTTATGGGCACGCCGGAGTTTTCCGTCGGGGCGCTCGACGCACTGGTTGTGGCTGGCCACGAGATCGCGTGCGTCTACACCCAACCGCCCCGCCCGGCCGGTCGGGGCAAGAAGCCGCGCCTCTCCCCGGTCCAGGCGCGGGCAGTGGCACTGGGGCTGATGACGCGTCATCCGGTGTCGCTGCGTCCGGACGACGAGAAAGCCTCATTTGCCGATTTGGGGGCCGACGTCGCGATCGTGGTTGCCTATGGGCTTCTGCTGCCCCGTGCGGTGCTTGATGCGCCCCGGCGGGGCTGTCTCAATATCCACGCGTCGCTCCTACCTCGCTGGCGTGGGGCCGCCCCGATCCAGAGAGCGATCATGGCAGGGGATACGCACACGGGCGTCTGCGTTATGCAGATGGAGCAAGGGCTCGACACCGGCCCGGTTTTGTTGCGCCGCGAGACCCCGATCGGTTTGGAGGACACATCAGGTGATCTGCACGACACTCTGTCCGGGCTGGGCGCGGAGGCGATCGTCGAGGCGCTGGCACAGCTTGATGACCTTGAGCCGCAACCGCAGCCCGAGACAGGCGTCACCTACGCTGCAAAGGTGGACAAGGCCGAAGCGCGGGTGAAGTGGACGCGGCCAGCGGCCGACGTCGCTCGTCAGATCAACGGGGTGTCACCCTTCCCCGGCGCCTGGTGTATGGCGGGAGCCGAGCGGCTCAAGCTGCTCCGAGCGCGGCCCGTCGAAGGCGACGCGGCACCAGGCACGCCCCTGGGCGGCTTCACCATTGCCTGCGAGACCGGAGCCATTGAGGTGATCGACGCCCAACGCGAGGGCAAGCGCCCCATGCCTGCGACGGACGTCTTGCGTGGTTTGACGCTTCCGGACCGTCTCACTTAATTCTGTGCGGCGCTGCGCGATGACGCACAGAGTATGTCTGTTAAACTGCATTCACGCACGATTTGGCGTGGCCTATCTGTCGGCTCAGACAAACGTACAGAGCCCGAAAGGAGGCTTTCGATGCTGACCCAGATCAACGGCCTGCACCACGTGACATCCATCGCCAGCAGCGCCCAATCCAACAATGCGTTCTTCACCAAGGTCCTCGGCCTGCGCCGTGTGAAAAAAACTGTGAACTTCGACGCCCCCGAGGTCTACCACCTCTACTACGGCGACGAGGTGGGCACGCCCGGCTCGGTGATGACCTACTTTCCGTTCATGAACGCGCAGCGCGGGCGGCCTGGCCTCGGCGAGGTCGGCACCACCGTCTTCTCCATTCCCGAGGGTAGTCTTCCCTGGTGGAAGGAGCGTCTGCTGGCTGCAAGTGTCGCCGGTATCGCCGAGGAGACGCTCTTCGGAGAGCCCCGGCTCCACTTTCAGGGCCCGGACGGCGATGGCTTCGCTTTGGCGGAGAAGCCCGGTGACACCCGTGCGCCATGGGGCGAAGGGGGTGTCCCGGCAGAGCACGCGATCCGCGGCTTCCACTCCGCGCAATTCCGCGTCTCCGATGGTGGGGCGACGGAGGAACTGCTGAAGTTCATGAACTATGCGGAACAGGAGCGCTCGGGCAATACGATCCGCTTTGGTGTGCCGAACGGCAACGGGGCGGACCTCATCGAGCTCGAAACCCTGAAGGGTGCGAATTACGCCAGCCAGGGGGCTGGATCGGTGCACCACATTGCCTTCAGCGTCGATGACCGCGCCAAGCAGCTCGAGGTCCGTAAGGCGCTCGCCGATACGGGCTATTCCGTGACGCCCGTGATCGACCGGGATTACTTCTGGGCGATCTACTTCCGCTCGCCCGGTGGGGTGCTCTTCGAGATCGCGACCAACGAGCCCGGCTTTGACCGTGACGAAGACACAGCCCATCTCGGCGAGGCCCTCAAGCTGCCGACCCAGCACGAGCACCTGCGGGAGCTCCTCGAAACCAAATATCTGGAGCCGATCCATGACTGATACGTTCACACAAGGCCTCTCCACACAGGGCCTTTCGGCCTACACCCACGCACGGACGGACGGCGCTCGCGACTATAAAGGGGGGGCCGCCCCCCTCGCCCTCACCTTCCATGGCACGGGCGGCGACGAGCGGCAGTTTCACACCCTCGCAGGCGAGCTGCTGCCCGGTGCCCACGTGATCTCCCCGCTCGGGGATGTGCGCGAAGGTCCCCATGCGCGCTTCTTCCGCCGCACGGGCGAAGGCGTCTACGACATGGCGGACCTTGCCCGCGCGACGGGCAAGATGGCGGGGTTCATCGAAGCGGCGCGTGCCGAAACGGGCGCGTCCCTCACGGTTGCGCTGGGCTATTCCAACGGCGCCAATATCATCGCGTCGGTGGCGTTTCAGCGGCCCGACCTCTTCGATGATCTGGTGCTGATGCACCCGCTCATCCCGTTCGCTCCGGCGCCGCAGCCCGGCCTTGCGGGCAAGCGCGTGCTCATCACCGCGGGCAGGCGTGACCCGATCGGCCCTGCGATCCAGACCGAGGCCCTGCAGCTTTGGTTCGAAAAGCAGGACGCCAACGTCACCGTCGCTTGGCACGAGGGCGGCCACGACCTCCGCCAGACTGAGATCGAGGCGGTCCAGGCCTTCCTGTCGCGGTGACACGACCGCGGGCAGACTTATGCGTCGGCCCGCGCGGGTTAGGCGGCACCCTCGGACCGGAGGTCCGGCGGGGCGCGTTGGGTTCCGCCGCGCCGTCTCGCCCCCAACCGGGTGCCGCGTTCGTGCCCCCCTCGGAACGGCGCTTCCACACCGGTGTTGCGCTGCATCGGGAGTGTAGCCGGTGGCAGACTGGATCAGCGGTGCGTCGCATCTCTAGGGCTACAGAGTAGCGGCCAAGTCCGGATCGCGGGCCAGTGCCTTCACTCAGCCCTTTACCAAAGTCCTTCCCCCGAGATGACTTGGGGGAGGGGCGCCCTAGCTCCCCGGAAGCGGCCACGCCACATTTCCGGAGAGCCCATGACCGACCAGAGCAGCCCGCCCAAGCCCCTCGCCGTGCCCGCCAGCCGGATCGCCCGTGCGAGCCGCCTTGGCACCCTGTCGGCGGGCATCGCCACGGGAGCGGCCTTCAACGGCATGCGCCGCTACGCCACGGGTGACCGCCCGGAATGGCGCGATCTGCTTCTCACCCCCGCCAACCTCCGTCGCGTCGCGGACGAGTTGGCGCGCATGCGGGGCGCTGCGATGAAGGTCGGCCAGCTCATCTCGATGGACGCGGGCGACGTTCTGCCCCCCGAACTCACCGCCATCATGGCGCGCCTCCGCGCCGGTGCGGATTTCATGCCGCCCCGCCAACTTCGCACCGTTCTGGAAGCCGAGTGGGGCGCCGACTGGCGCCGCCACTTCCGCACCTTTGACGTCCGCCCCATCGCTGCGGCGTCTATCGGACAGGTCCACCGCGCGACCACGCAAGATGGCACCGACCTCGCCATCAAAGTTCAGTACCCGGGCATCCGCCGCTCCATCGACAGCGACGTCGACAACGTCGCCACCCTTGCACGTGTCGCCGGCCTCGTCCCCAAAGGCCTCGACCTTGCGCCGCTCCTGGCCGAGGCCAAACGCCAGCTCCATGAGGAAGCGGATTATGCCCGCGAAGGGGACGCGCTCGACCGCTTTGCCACCCGTCTGGCAGACGCCCCTGCCTTTGCGGTCCCCCACCTGGTGCCCGAGCTCACGACCAAAAGCATCCTCGCCATGGGCTATCTGCCCGGTCAGCCCATCGAAGCCGCCGCCGACCTGCCCCAGTCCGACCGCGACCGTCTTCTGACGCTCCTGCTTGAGCTCCTCTTCCGTGAGCTCTTCGAGTTTCGCGAAATGCAGACTGATCCCAACTTTGCCAATTACCGGTTCGACCCTGATACCGGCCAGGTTCTGCTCTTGGACTACGGGGCCACCCGTGCGATCTCGGACGCCGCAACCGAAGGATATCGCGCCCTCTTCTCGGCTGGGGCCCTTGGGACCTACGAAGACCTAAAAGCCGCAGCACTGCACCTGGGTCTCTTCGCCGAAGACACGCAAGAACGCCACCAGGACATGGTCACGGGAATGATTTCACTCGCATTTGCTCCGCTCCGGCCCGGCGAGATCTACGACTTCGCGGACGCCTCCCATTCAGAGGCCATGCGCGACCGCATGATGGACATGGCCGCCGACAAGAGCTTTCTGCACATCCCGCCCATGGATGTGCTCTACATCCAGCGCAAGTTCGGGGGTCTCTTCCTCCTTGCGCGTACACTTAAGGCCCGCGTCGACGTCGCAACCCTGCTCACACCGCATCTCACACGCACTCCGTCCTTGATCGCCTGAGGACCGCCTGCGCTTCATTGTGCCAAAAATATCCTCGCCGAAGGCAGTCCCGCTCAGGCGCCCAGGGTGGCCCGCGGGATAGCACGCACCAATCGCCCGATCGCAGGGCCGTGGCGCAGACCACCGAGCGCGACACGCCCTTTACGCTCCCCAGCGAGGCGGATAGATGCCGCGTTAGATCCCGTATCTTCCGGAGGCTCCCATGAGCATCGACCGCAGTCCAAAGATCGCTCCGTCCATCCTTGCCGCGGATTTCGCCAACTTCGGTGCCGAGATCCGTGCGGTCGAGGCTCAAGGCGCCGACTGGATCCATGTTGACGTCATGGACGGGCACTTCGTGCCAAACCTCACCTTTGGACCGCCAATGGTCGCCGCCATCCGGCCTCACATCAACACTGTTCTCGACGTGCACCTGATGATCGCACCCGTCGATCCGTACCTCGAAGCGTTCGCCAAGGCCGGCGCCGACGTGGTGACCTTTCATCAGGAGGCCGGGCCCCATCCCCACCGCACCGCGCAACGGATCCGCGAGTTGGGCTGCAAGGTGGGCCTTGCGCTCAATCCGGGAACGCCCGCTGACGCCGTTCGCCCCTTGCTTGACCTGCTGGATCTCGTCTGTGTCATGACGGTCAACCCCGGCTTTGGCGGACAATCTTTCATCGAGAGCCAGGTCGACACCATCCGCGCCCTGCGCGGCCTCGTCGGGGACCGACCGATTCACATTGAGGTCGACGGCGGGATTACAGCCGCCACGGCGCCTGCCGTCGCGGCCGCCGGCGCGGATGTGCTCGTGGCGGGCTCGGCGGTGTTCAAACACGGCAGCGTCGATGCGCCTGACGGCTATGGTCGCGCCATATCCGAAATTCGCGCCGCCGCGACCGGCGACACCGCACAGCCTTCGGCAACGGTGGTCGCATGAACGCCGTGCCGATTGTTTTCGACCTGGATGGTACGCTCATCGACTCGGCGCCGGACATCTGTGCGATCGCAAATGGCGTGCTCGAAGAGATCGGGGCAAAGGTCTTGTCGCTGCCCGAAGCGCGGAGCTTTGTCGGCCATGGCGCGGACACCTTCGTGCGCAGGATGCGTGCCGCGCGCGATTTGCCGGATGCCGATCACGACACTCTGATGGCCCGGTTCCTGGAGCTCTACGAGGGTCAGGTCGCTCACAGCGTCGTCTATCCCGGCGTGCTCGACGCTCTCACGGTGCTCGCAACGCGCGGACATCGTTTGGGGATCTGCACCAACAAACCCTTCCGTCCAACGGAGATTGTTCTCGCCCATTTTGACCTGACGACCCGCTTTGCAACGGTTGTCGGAGGCGACAGCCTGGCGGTTCGCAAGCCGAACCCGGAGCCGCTCTATGCCGCGTTTGAGGCTCTGGGCGGGACGGGCCTTTATGTGGGTGACAGCGAGGTCGACGCAGAGGCCGCGGCGCGTGCGGGCGTCCCGTTCCTGCTCTACACCGAGGGATACCGAAAGGCGCCGCTGTCGGAGGTGCCGCATACGGCCGCTTTCAGCCACTGGGATGAGGTCCCAGAGCTGGTCCGCGCCCTGTCGGCCCAATCAGCTTGACGTAAGGCAAAGGCCTTGACCGTGCCAGCCACCCTGGCTGAGCGGAAAAAGACGCAACCATCGGCGCGCCCGCGTCTGCCGCGCTTGCCCGGATCCGGGCAAGCAGACGCGCCGCGTTTCGGCGGTGACGCGGCTCAGGGGCGGTAGGCTGGTTCCGCGCGGACCAGCGGGCTCGCATCGGCGCCGGACAAAACCAACGCGCCGTCCTCGATCCGCCAGGTCTGTGCCGCAGTCAGGGCGGTGGCGAGGTCTTGCTCTGCAGTGTTCAGCGGGGGCGGGCAGGCCATCATGGTCATTGCAGCGGGGCCGAACGACAGCGTGCTGTCGCCCAACGTAAGCGTCCCCCGCATGCGGTTGCAGCCAACGGACGCGCTGAAGCCAGGCGCATCTCCATCCTCTAGGAGCAGGAACGGCTCCGAGGTTCCCTCGGCCCAGGGCAGGGGCACGCCATTGAGGTCCGTGATCCTCCAGAATCCTCCGGTCAGCGAGAGATCTTGCGGCGTATCCGGGCAGGCCTGCTCCGGCTCGAACCTGTCGAAGCGCTCGATGACGAGATGGGTCTGATCCGGCCCCTCCATGGCGGGACGCATCGCGAGCTGACCCTCGAGCACGGCAAAGACGGGAGCGCCGCCTTGGGCCTCCAGGGCCAGATAGCTGCGCTCGGCCGAGAGGTAGTCTTGCTCCATGGCAACGGGATAGCTCCTCCCCGTCAGGCATTCGGAGAAGAGCGCGGCATCGGCCATGTACCGAAACGTGCCCGTGAGGGGCAGCGACGGTGCGGCAGGGGTGAGAGGCCCAGGCTCCAGCGTGTAGTTCAGCGTGCTCTCGATCGGTGCGCCGTCCCGATCCATAAGGCGCAGCGATCCGTTGCCGCGGATCTCGAAAAAGACTGGCGCCTCGCGACCACCCCTCAGGACAAGCGCGCCGCGCGCCGGATCCACGGACCATCGGCCGAGGTCGGCGGTCGGGGCCGCGTCGGGCCCAAAGCGTTGCGTCAGGTGAAAGGTCTGGTCGGGCCACAGATCGAGGTGCCATGCCGCGCCTGGGCCCGAAGCCATGGGGAGGGTTCCGGTGAACGTGGCGGGCAGGGTCAGACCCGGCGCGGTGCGCACGGGCTGCTCTTCGGCCTGGGCGGCGGCGGGAAACACGACAGCGGACAGCGCAGCGGCGCTCACGGCAAAGACAAGGGCAGGGGAGACACGCACAATCGGACCTCGCAGTTTGGGCTGTAACACTTGAGAGATAGTCGCGCTGGGCGCCCATCCGCGAGGCTCCGGAGGGGCTGACGTTGCGGCTCAGGCCTCTTGCAACTCGAGCAGACCGCGGAGACCGGTGTTGTCGCAGACCAGATCGTCGAGCGTGACCCCGTCAAGCGCCTTGTAGAACGCCTCGACGGCGGTGCTCAGGGTTGTCCGCAACCGGCAATGCACCACGAGGGGGCACTTGTTGTCGGCTGCGGCGAAGCACTCCGCGAAGGGGGACTTTGCCTCGAAGAGACGAAACACTTCGCCGACGTTGACCGTGCTTGGTGCCCGAACCAGGCGAATGCCGCCGTTACGCCCACGCGATGTTTCGATGTAGCCGGCCTGACCGAGCATGTTGACCACGACCCCAAGGTGGTTTTCCGACGCGTTGCAGGCGGCGGCGATCTCATGCTTGCGCACAAGACGACCCTCGTTCACGGCGCAGAACATCAAGGCGCGCATTGCCAGGTTGGTGCGAAGGGTGAGGCGCATATGACCTCCCGTTAGGAACCCTCATAAAAGAAGCACCGTACCCTTGGCACCATGCGACACCTTGATCCATGTGATGGCGCTCGGGGCGGGGCCGCGCGGGGCCCTGCCGCGGCTCAGACAGGGTTTTGCGCGCCGGCGAAATAGAGCAGGCGCCCGTCCGCGCCAAAGATCGGGCGGATGCGCAGCCGGTTGAGGAAGGGCGTGCCGTTCTTGCGGTAATTCAGGATGTCGATGGTGAAGCGCGTGCGGGCCGTCAGCCCGTGCCGGATCGCCTCGACGGCGGCTGGATCCGTCTCGGGCCCTTGGAGGAAGCGACAATTCTTGCCCATCGATTCCGCGATGCCATAGCCGGTCTGTGTTTCGAACTGAGGCGAGATGAACACCATCGGGTTGTCCGGCTGATTGGGATCCGAGAAGACGACGCTCATCTCCATCTCGTCCGGTTCCAGCAGGCCGCGCAGGCGGTCGTCTTCGTTCGCGTCGTTCACGCCTTGCCCTCCTCAGCGGCTGCCCGACTTGCTTACAGAGCCGCCTGCGGATTGGTCAACTGGCCTGCGGCCCCTCCGGCGCGCGAGCGGCTCCCATGAAGATGACCCCGGTAAAGGGCAACGCGCCAAAGGTGGGATCACCGCGTCGTGTGATGCCGCGCGGGCCGAGACCGGTGAAGCGCTCCGGCGCAAGCCCTGCGGCCACAAGTTGGGCGCGGAGCTCTGAGGGTGTGATGAAGAGCGCGGGGTCGTGGGTGCCTTTGGGCAAGAGACCCAGCACATCTTCGGCCATGGTGATGACGGCAAAGCGGGACAGTACATTGCGATTGATCGTATCAAAGAGGAACCACCCGCCGGGGCGCAACACGCGCGCGACCTCAGAGATCACCTTTGCCAAGTCCGCCACGTGTTCCAACACATCCACGCAGACCACCGCGTCGAAGCGGGCGTCGGCATAGGGAAGCGCCTCGCCGACGCCGACGCTGTAGCTAATCTCGCGCCCGGTCCCGCTGGCATGGGCGGCGGCGGCGGCGATCGCTTCGGCGGCTGGGTCGATCCCGACGACGCGGGCGCCCTTGTCGTGCATCGCTTCGGCCATGAAGCCGCCTGCGCAGCCCAGGTCCAGCACCTCCAGCCCCTGCCAGGCGACATAGCGGTCGAAGTGGCGCAGGCGTGCGGGCACCATGTTCTTGAGGGTACGGACCCAACGAACATCGTCCGACCACCAATGCGCGGCGTGCGTGTCGTAAATCGTCAGATCGTTGCGCTGGGGGTCAGCCATCCTGGGCCTTTCTGCTCGGGCGGGGGCGCGGCAGGGGGAGCCAGTAGGGCACGCGCGCGCGGTAGGCATCGAACTCTGCGCCGAAGAGACGCTCGAACCGGCGTTCTTTCCAGCGAGGGGCGACAATGCAATAGGCGGTATAGGTGGAGGCCAGCACCAGCTGGTCGAGCGTCCAGATCGGCATTGTCCAGAGCACCAGGGCGAAGCTGACGTAAATCGGCTGCCGAACCAATCGGAAGAGGCCCGTCACGGGCATCGGCGGGAAGGCAGGCCGCTGCCCCCGGATCAGGGACCACCAGCCCAAAGCGCCGGATTGCACTTCGGGGCCAGCGTCAAAGCTGGCCTTGGTCAGGAGAAGCCATGAGGCCGCGAAGAGGGCACTCATGGCCCAGAACACCCAGCCCTCCGCCTGCCAGACGATGATGCCGGATGGAGTCCAGAGCGTGAAAAGCGCAAGGAGCTGGAGCGATGCGATGGCCGCGTAGGTTGTCGTCGCCAACGTACTGCCGTGGGGCGCAGGCGCGAGCCGGGTGAGGATCGCGCGGCCGCGGTCGGTCAGCAGGTAGGAATGGCCGAGGGGGAATTGCACCAGCAGGAGAGTATTCGCCAGAAGGGCGCCCGGCCAGGGAACGCGGCCAAACGTCTGGGTAAGGCCGGTGAAGAGCCCCCACACCATTGCCAGGCCGGCAAGGCCGAAGATCCCGTGGCAGAGTGCGCCATACGTCAGAGCGAGACGGCGGGCCCGCTTGTTAGCGGTGAAGGAGAGATCGGTCAGACTGGAGATCATGGCCGTCAGATAGGAGCCGATGGCCTCGTGTCACGCGTGTGGGCAGCTGCAGCCTGTCGCACCCCCTCGACGCGGGCGATCTGGCGCCCGGGTGGGCCGGTCGGGCAACATCGTTGCATGCGCCCCCTCCCAAACGGAGCGGCTCTCGGCTACCGTTGGTGTATGCCAACGCTGTGCCGATCCTGCCTGCATTGCTTTGACGCCGGGCCGCGCTGCCCGTCCTGCGGCAGCCCGCGCGTTCAGGCACATCCGGAGCTCTTCGATCTCAACATTGCCCATATGGACTGCGACGCGTTTTACGCTGCGGTCGAAAAGCGTGACGCGCCTGAGCTCGCGGATCAACCGGTGATCGTTGGGGGCGGGCGGCGCGGTGTTGTGTCCACCTGCTGCTACGTGGCCCGGACCTATGGGGTGCGCTCGGCGATGCCGATGTTTCAGGCGCTGAAACTGTGTCCGAAGGCGGTGGTGGTGAAACCGCGCTTCGAGGCCTATGTCGCGGCGTCTCGCGCGATCCGCGCGATGATGGAGGAATTGACGCCGGCTGTTGAACCTTTGTCGCTCGACGAGGCATTTCTTGACCTGACGGGCACGGAACGGCTCCATGGCGCGCCGCCGGCGGTGCTGCTCGCCCGACTGGTGCGGCGGATGGAGGCCGAGCTTGGGATTACCGGGTCGATCGGACTGAGCCATAACAAGTTTCTGGCAAAGGTGGCGTCTGATCTCGATAAGCCGAAGGGTTTCGCCGTAATCGGCCAGGAGGAAACGGCAGAGTTTCTTGCGGAGCGCCCCGTGTCGCTGATCTGGGGCGTGGGCCATGCCACGCGCGAGGCGCTGGCGCAGGCCGGTATCCGGACCTTCGCCGATCTGCGCCGTTGGGAGGCGCGGGATCTTTCGGCGCGGTTCGGCTCTTCGGGCCTAAGGTTGTACAACCTGGCGCGCGGTGAGGATCACCGGCGCGTACACCGCGATGCGCGACCGAAGTCGATCTCCAACGAGACGACTTTTGGGATGGATACCGCTGACCTGGAGCAGCTTGACGGGCATGTCTGGCGACTGGCCGAGAAGGTCTCGGACCGGGCAAAGGCCAAGGCATTGGCGGGGCGGGTGGTGACACTGAAACTGAAGCGGTCGGACCACGGGATCCTGACGCGGCGACTTGCATTGCGTGAGCCCACGCAGATCGCCGACAAGATCTACCGGGTGGCGCGAGACCTGCTCGACGAGGCGCCCGAGGGTCCGTTTCGGCTGTTGGGCGTGGGCCTGTCCGAGCTGGCGAGCGAAGCGGATGCGGATCGCGGCGACGACCTGTTCGATCAGGGAGCGGGACGGCGCGCGGATGCCGAACGGGCGACGGATGCGATCCGTGCGCGATTTGGCGAAGCGGCCATTCTGAAGGGGCGCGCGTTGCGCTGATCCGTGCGCGCGCGGTGTATCGCGTTTTGCGGTGCGCCGGTGTGGTGTGTTTGTGGGAAGGGGCTCCGCCCCATCGCCTGCGGCGATTCCCCGGGATGTTTTGGGCACAATGAAGCTGGATCTGGGCCGTCCGGTTCTGCCGGGGCGCGTCTCTGGGCTCTTTGAGGAGCGGCTTGCGCGCCCGGACCAATCAGCGCCTTTTGGGCGGCCACCGTCGCGTGCCTGGTTTTAAGGATTTCAAACTGCTG
>JBCCYI010000009.1:0-38960 GCA_039189975.1 Pseudomonadota bacterium | reverse complement strand
CTGCTCTCGACGGGCGGAAACGTCGGGAACAGCGCCGAGGGTGCCGGCCATTACCATACGATGTATCGCGATCCGACGCATGAGTACGGCACGCCCTGACCCCCCTCCGCCAGGTCACCGCATCGGCATGCACAGCACCGATGCCCCCCGCGCCGACGCCGATCCCCGTGACGGCACGACGCTTGCCTCAGACCTCTAAATCAACACCGCGCTGCCAACCGTCAGGGACGATTGAAAGAGCGGGCATTCACAAGGAGACGCTCCGATGCGGGCATTCGACACATTTCTGGCGGCCTATGCGCCTCAACTGCGCAGCGTGGCGCGTTTCATGCTGGGCCTGCTTGTCCTGCAGCATGGGACGATCAAGCACCTCAACATCCCCGTCAATGAGCGCATGAACGCGATTGATCTCAGCAGCTTACCGGGCATCGCCGGGGTCTTTGAGCTGGTGTGCGGCACCTTGCTGGTGGTCGGGCTCTTCTCTCGCGTGAGCGCATTTCTGCTGAGCGGACTGACCGCCTGCGCCTACTTTCTCGTCTATGCAGGCAATGGCTTCTTTCCGATCTCGAATGGCGGTGAACTGGCCGCAGTCTATTGCTTTGCCTTCCTGTGGCTGGCCGCAGAAGGCCCCGGACCGTGGTCGCTCGACGCCCTTGTGCGGAGGCCTGCGCAGATCTAGCCGTCCCTGACCCGCCAGGGCATACGCCTGATGGCCCGACAACCAAACCACGGGCGAGTTCCGCTCGCAGCGGCGGGCGGGATGGCAAGGACGGATCGGGAGCAGCGTTCTGTATGGCGCCCCTGCCCTTCGGATCCGCTGGCAAACCTACAAACGACGTGGGAGACTCTCGCGACCAGGGCCCATGGTCTCCCCTCCGGCCAGAAGAGCGAGGCGCGATGAACAAAGTGACGGCGCGAGATGTTGCAGACGCCTGCGCGACGTCGATCGCGGCCGTCTCACGCGCATTCCGCGCGGATGCGCCGATCTCGTCCGACCTGCGTGACCGTATCCTGCGCGAGGCCGCGCGGCTGGGGTACGTCCCGCCTCGGCGCCGCGGTCGCAGGGTAAGCCGCGTGATCTCGTTTGCCCTGATTGTCGGTGACATCGAGAATCCGTTTTACCCTCAGGTCCTGCGAGCGTTTTCCCGGGAGGCCGCGGATCTGGGCTGGGAAGCGCTGGTGTATGTCGCGCCGGAGGTGGGGTCTGTCGACAGCCTCATGGCGCATGTGCTGCGCGCCGATGTCGATGCCGTTGTGATTGCCTCAGCGGAGCTGTCTTCGACACTGGCCGCCCAATGCCATGACCGAGCACTGCCAGTGATCCTGTTCAACCGGGTGCAGGCGCGCACGGGTCTCAACGCCGTGTGCAGCGACAATTACGCCGGAGGCCAGATGGCCGCCCAACATCTGATCGGAACGGGCCGGTCGCGGATCGCCTTCATTGGAGGCCGCCGCAGCACCTCGACCCATCTAGAGCGTCGGCGCGGCCTGATCGACGCGCTCGCCAAGCGGCAGATGCGGCTGTCTGAGGACCTGGTGTGCGACTACGCCTACGACGTTGCCGCAACAGTCGGGCACACACTCTTTGCGCGGGCAACACGCCCCGATGGCATCTTTTGTGCCAATGATAACATGGCCTTCGCCCTTCTGGACGCCGCGTTCGAGGCCGGATTGCGCCCCGGACAGGACGTGTCGATCATCGGATATGACGACGTGCCGATGGCCGGGTGGAGCCGGTATCGCCTCACGACCCTCAGCCAGAACGTGCCAGACATGGTGGCGCGCACCGTCGACCGGATCGCGGAGCTTGTGACCACTCCCCAGACGGACGCACGGATCGAGATCGTCCCCCCACAGCTCATCGTTCGGCACAGCGGATAGCTTGTGAAAATTTTCAAGCCCCGTTCGGTTGCTTTTGCGCCAGCGGATTTCATTCCCGTACTCCTCGGCAAGCCCAGAGGCCCAAGGAGGACGAAATGGCGGAGTATTTGAAGCGCGGCAAACCCGCGGAGGAACGGGCGCAAGACGATGCCAAGACGCGCGGTGTCGTTGAGGCGACGCTGGCCGATATCGAGGCGCGCGGTGACGCCGCAGTACGAGCGCTGAGCGAAACATTCGACAAGTACAGCCCCGCGAGCTTCCGCTTGACCCAGGCGGAGATCGACGCGTTGATCGCGCAACTGACGCCGCGGGAGCTGGAGGACATCAAGTTCGCTCAGGCCCAGGTGCGCCGCTTTGCCGAAGCCCAGCGCGCTTCGATGACGGATATCGAGGTCGAAACGCTGCCCGGTGTGATCCTTGGGCACAAGAACATCCCCGTGCAATCCGTCGGGTGTTATGTCCCCGGCGGCAAGTTTCCGATGGTGGCCTCCGCGCATATGTCCGTGGCGACGGCTGCTGTGGCCGGCGTCCCGCGCATCATCGCCTGCACCCCACCCTTCCAGGGCAAGCCAAATCCGGCCGTGATCGCGGCCATGCATCTTGGCGGCGCGCATGAGATCTATGTGATGGGCGGGATCCAGGCGATTGGCGCGATGGCACTCGGCACCGAAACGATAGAGCCTGTCCATATGCTCGTCGGCCCCGGCAACGCGTTTGTCGCGGAAGCCAAGCGGCAGCTCTTTGGCCGCGTCGGGATCGACCTCTTCGCCGGACCGACCGAGACGTTGGTGATCGCCGACGAGACAGGAGCGGACGCCGAGCTTTGCGCCACCGACCTGCTTGGTCAGGCAGAACACGGCTACAACAGCCCCTGCGTTCTGCTGACGAACTCCCGCAAGCTCGCCGAGGACACCCTGGCCGAGATCGACCGATTGCTCGCGATCCTGCCCACAGCCGACACGGCGCGTGTGAGCTGGGAGGAGTATGGCGAGGTGATCGTGGCGGAAGACTATGACGAAATGCGCGTCATTGCCGACGACATCGCCAGCGAACATGTTCAGGTGATGACCGATCGCGACGACTGGTTCCTCGAACACATGACATGCTACGGCGCGCTCTTCCTCGGCGCGCGCACCAACGTGGCCAACGGCGACAAGGTGATCGGCACCAACCACACGCTGCCGACGATGAAGGCTGGTCGGTACACGGGCGGGTTGTGGGTCGGTAAGTATTTGAAAACGCATAGCTACCAAAAGGTCACCACCGACGAAGCCGCAGCTTTGGTCGGCGCATACGGCTCGCGGCTGTGCATGCTGGAAGGCTTCGCGGGACATGCCGAACAATGCAACGTGCGCGTGCGCCGCTACGGCGGGATCAATGTGCCCTACGCCAGCGCCGCCCCCTATCGGGACGCCGCTGAATAGACGACGCAAAGTCACGGGGCTCCCGACGCGGCGCCCCGCGCGGGATATGCCGGGCCCCATGTTGCTTAGGGGACCACACAGGCGTGCACCCCGGCACCTTCGTGGAGCCGACGAGGCATTGATGGGGTCGGGGACAGCCTCCAGCCCGCTCGGCGTGCCGCGCGTCCCTGCCGGTCGTGGGCTTTTCGCACCATGCGGGCCAGACGGCTTAACGTCTCCTGAGTTGCCCGACTGGCGTGCTCTAGCGCGCCATGCGTGGTGAACACCCGACTGTTCTGCCCAAAAACAGACGTCCCGCCGATTGCCGATCCCGCGCTCCGGCTGCGCGACATTTTGTCCTTGCCAGGAGGCAAAGGAACCAATATCGATTTGGTTCGTGACCAATCTGAATTTGAATCGTATCGCCCGCAACCCGACCGCCGACCCTGATGCGGCGGAGGACACCGCGGTGTTGAGCGCATTGCGTCAGATCATCGAAGGAGAGAAGCTCCCCTCGAACGGGCGGCTCCCGACGGAGCGAGAGATTGCGGCGGAGCTTGGCTGCGGACGGCGCGCCGTTCGGCGGGCGCTCGATCAACTCGAGCAGGAAGGGCTGATCTGGCGCCGTCAAGGAAAGGGAACCTTCGCCGGCCAGGCGCCCGACCCGGCCGAAGCGCTGGCGGCAGAGATCGCGCCCAGCGCGGATGCGCTTGCGGTGATGGAAGCGCGCCTTTGCATCGAGCCCGGTCTGGCCGATCTATGCGCACAGCGGGCGACGGCGCGGGACGTTGAGCGCCTCCGGGACTTGGTGCGGCGCGCCGCCGAACCCTATAATGCCGAGACGGCAGAGCTTTGGGATGGTGCCCTGCATCGCGCCATCGCTCGGATCGCAGGCAACCGCATCCTGTTGACGGCCTTCGCCATGCTCGACGAGGTCCGGCGCGGCACGGAATGGCAGGAGCAACGGCACCGCGCGCGTTCGCCCGAAACCATGACGCTCTCCGTGCGACAGCACACCCTGATCGTCGACGCCATTGCAGCACGTGATGGCGCCGGCGCAGCGGCCGCCATGCAAGCGCACCTCCTTGCGCTCACAGAACGGCTGCGCGCCTCGATCGAGGAGCCGTGGCCATGAGCTCCACCCCCCTGCTCAGAGTCCGCGACCTGACAGTAAAGCTCGCAGGGGCGCCCACTCCGATTGTGGATCATGTGTCCTTCACGCTGGACGCAGGAGAGACGCTTTGTCTGGTCGGGGAGAGCGGCTGCGGGAAAAGCCTGACAGCCTTGACCCTTATGGGGCTCTTGTCCTCGCCGCCGCTGATGCGCACGGGAGGGGAGGCGGTCTTTGACGGGCGCGACCTCTTCACGCTTCCGGCGGATGCGCTGCGGCAGACACGGGGCGGGCGCATGGCGATGATCTTTCAAGAGCCCATGACCTCGCTGAACCCCGCGCTCACGATCGGAGAACAGATCTCCGAAGCCGTACGGGCCCACAGCTCCGCAAGCCCGCGAGAGGCGCGCGCCCGTGCGCTGCAGATGCTGCAACGGGTACGCATTCCAGCGGCCGAGAAACGGCTGGGCGATTATCCCCACCAGCTGTCCGGCGGCATGCGCCAGCGTGCGATGATCGCCATCGCCCTGGCCAACGATCCCCGACTGCTGATCGCCGATGAACCGACGACCGCGCTCGACGTGACGATCCAAGCCCAGATCCTGGACCTCATGCGCACCCTGACGGCAGAAAGCGGAGCCTCGCTGATCATGATCACCCACGACCTCGGCGTCGTGGCCGAGATGGCCGACAAGGTCGCTGTGATGTACGCCGGGCGCATCGTCGAGGCGGGCTCGGCGGCGCAAGTCTTTGACGATCCGCAACACCCGTACACCATCGGTCTCATGCGGTCGATGCCGGCGCTGAACGGCGCGCGCGAACGCCTCGTCACCATTCCGGGCCGCGTGCCGACACCGACGGACATGCCCGTCGGGTGCCGGTTCGCTGCGCGCTGCCCCTTTGCGACGGAGGTCTGCGATCAGCCCCCCGAGCCCATCGACATCTCGCTCGGTCATCGCGTCGCCTGCTGGCATGCGCCTCTGGAGGGGCAGACACCCGAGCGCGCACCCGAGCGCGCACCGGGGCACGCACCGGGGCAGACACCCGCCACCGTTGCCGAACCGGAGGCACGCCAGGCATGACCGCAACACCGATCCTCGAAGCGCGCGCATTGCAACGCCACTTTCCGATCTCCAAGGGAATGTTCCGGGCGCCAGCTGTCGTACGGGCCGTGGACGGTGTGGACATCACCGTCCACGAGGGCGAGACCTTTGCGATCGTCGGCGAGTCGGGGTGCGGCAAGTCCACCCTCGCCCGCTTGCTCGTGCGTCTCATCGAGCCGTCCGACGGCGAAGTCCTCTACAAGGGCCGGGACATTTCCGGGGTGAGCGACGAGGACATGCGCGCGCTCCGGGCAGAGCTTCAGTTCATCTTTCAGGATCCCTTTGCCTCTCTCAATCCGCGGATGAGCGTTGGCGCACTGGTCGAGGAGCCACTCCGCGTCCACGGGATGGGCGATGCCGCTGCACGCCGCAGCAAGGTCGCCGAGCTGCTCTCGCGCGTAGGTTTGCGGCCCGAGCACGCGGACCGTTACCCGCATGAGTTCTCCGGCGGCCAGCGCCAGCGGATCGGGATCGCGCGTGCTCTGGCGACGGGCCCTAAGGTCCTCATCGGAGACGAGCCGGTCAGCGCGCTCGATGTGTCGATACAGGCGCAGGTCGTGAACATCCTCGAAGATCTGAAGGACGCTCTGGGCCTGACGCTGATCATCATCGCCCACGACCTTGCCGTTATCCGGCACATGGCCGACCGGGTCGCCGTAATGTACCTTGGTCAGGTGGTCGAGACAGGTCCGGCCGACGCTCTCTTTTCAAGCCCCAAGCACCCCTACACCGAGGCGCTTCTAGCCGCGATCCCGTTGCCCACCGTGGGCGCTCGGCCGGCACGCGTTGCGCTTGAGGGGGATCCGCCCAATCCGATTGACCCTCCATCGGGCTGTCGGTTTCACACCCGCTGCGCCTTCGCGCGCGATCGCTGTCGCGCCCAGGCGCCGCCCTTGAGCGAAGTCGACCCCGGCCGCAGCGTCGCCTGCCACTTCGCGGGCGATCTCAACCTGCGGGGCATCCGCGCCGATGCCGCGCCCCAAAGCCCTGCTGCCGCACGTCGCTTTGCGCTCTATGGAGCAGCACGCGCGGCTATGGACCCCCAAAACAACCCGTCCAACACAGAGGAGACCCCCCATGCGCATCGGTAGAGTCCTAAGCGCCGCAGCCCTGCTAGCCGCGTCGACAAGCCTGGTACAGGCACAAGATTTCCGGATCGGGCTGCAGGACGACGCAGACATTCTCGACCCCGACCAATCCCGTACCTTCGTTGGACGGATCGTCTATGCTTCGCTCTGCGACAAGCTTGTGGACATCACGCCGGACCTCGAAATCATCCCGGCACTTGCAACGGGTTGGGAATGGTCCGCCGATGGCACCGTGCTGACGATGACCCTGCGCGACGACGTGGTCTTTCACGACGGAACCCCCTTCAACGCCGAAGCGGTTGCCGCAAACATAGACCGATCGAAGAACCTTGAGACCTCGCGCCGTAAGTCCGAGGTGCGCTCCATCGAGAGCTGGGAGGTCGTCGATGAGTTCACTGTGCAGATGACCCTCGCCGCGCCGGATGCGACGCTGCTGGCCCAGTTCGCGGACCGGTCTGGAATGATGCTCTCGCCCACCGCTTTTGAGGCCGCTGGCGAAGAGTTCGGGCTCAACCCCGTCTGCGCCGGGCCCTTCAAGTTTGTCGAGCGTGTCCAGCAGGACCGGATCGTCCTGGAAAAGTTCGACGATTATTACCGCGCCGACGAGATCAACTTCGACACCGTGACCTTCCTGCCGATCCCCGACACCACCGTGCGTTTGGCGAATCTGCGCGCAGGGGATCTCGACATGCTCGAGCGCCTCGCCGCGACCGACGTGACCTCCGTCGAAGGTGACGGCGCGCTCGCGATCGAGCGCGCGACTTCGCTTGGCTATCAGGGCATCACCAACAATGTGGGCAATGGCGCGCGCGCCGAGAACCCGTATGGCGAAAGCGCCCTTGTCCGGCAGGCCCTGTCGCTCGCGATCGACCGCAGCGCGCTCAATCAGGTCGTGTTTGAAGGGGCCTTTGCTCCGGGCAACCAGCCCTACTCGCCAGCGTCGCCCTGGTACAACGCGGACTTCCCCGTGCCGGAGCGCGACGTCGAGGCCGCCAAGGCGCTGCTTGCGGAAGCGGGCCATGCCGATGGCGTAACCATCGAAGTCCAGGTCGCCAATAACCCGGTCCAAACCCAGGTTATGCAGGTGGTTCAGGCGATGGCAGCCGAAGCCGGCATTACGATCGAAATCGCGGCCAAGGAGTTCGCAACGCTGCTCGCCGATCAATCCGCCGGTGAGTACACGGCCAGCCAGGTCGGCTGGTCCGGCCGGGTCGATCCAGATGGGAACATCCACCAGTTCATGACGACAGGCGGCGGCATCAACGACAGCAAGTTCTCCGACCCGGACATGGACACCTTCCTCAACGAGGCGCGCCTGTCGACCGATCCCGCGGTGCGCAAGGAGAGCTACAATGCCGCCATCGCCATGCAGCAGGAAGAGATGCCCATCATCTATCTCTACCACCCGGTGTGGATCTGGGCGCTCGATGCCGGGGTGGAGGGCTTCACGCCCTACCCGGACGGGATGATCCGCCTGCACGGTGTCAGCGCCGCCGAGTAAGCGGCCCCTGCCAACCTGCTCCGGGCCAGTCCCCGGAGCAGGCCCTGCCCTGTCGCCCCTTCGCCGGAGCCCCCCATGCTGGCCTTTCTTGCGCGTCGCACTCTGATCGCGATCCCGACGATCTTTCTCATCTCGATCTTCGTCTTTGGCTTGCAGCATCTCCTGCCGGGCGATCCGATCCTTGTTATGGCGGGCGAGGAGCGCGATCCGGAGGTCATCGCCGCCCTGCGCGAAAAGTACCGACTGAATGACCCGATCCCTGTCCAGTATCTCGCTTGGGCGGGGGCAGCGCTGCAGGGGGACCTTGGGATTTCGCTGCGAACGCAACAGCCCGTTCTCGAGCTGATCGGCGAGAAGCTCCCCGTAACCATACAGCTCGCCGTTATGGCGCTGATCATAGCCATGGCCATCGGCATCCCGGCGGGCGTCCTTTCGGCCTACAAGAAGGGCACGTGGATCGACTGGACCGCGAACATCGTCGCGCTTTCGGGATTGTCCGTGCCGAACTTCTGGCTCGGGATCATGTTGATCCTTCTGGTATCGGTAAACCTGGGCTGGCTGCCCGCCTCGGGCTATCAGCCGTTCTCAGAGGATCCGCTTCAGTCCCTCAAGACCATGCTGATGCCGGCCTTCGTGCTGGGCACGGCGCTGGCGGCCACTCTGATGCGCCATACGCGCTCGGCGATGCTCTCGGTGCTGCGGTCCGACTACGTGCGCACGGCGCGGGCCAAGGGGCTCAAGGAACGCGCTGTCCTCGTCAAACACGCGCTGCGCAATGCGCTGGTTCCGGTCGTCACCGTGACGACGCTGCTCTTTGGAGAGCTGCTGGCCGGGGCCGTCCTGACAGAGCAGATCTTTACCATTCCAGGGTTCGGCAAACTGGTCGTCGATGCCGTGTTTAACCGGGACTACGCCGTCGTCCAGGGGATCGTCCTGTGCACGGGCATTGCGTTCATCTTCATGAACATCCTGGCCGACGCAGCCTACCGCATCCTGAACCCCCGCATGAGGGACGCAGCATGAGCGCGATCACCGATCCTCAGGCCGCAGGCGAGGGCGCCTTGCCCAAGCGGGAGAACCGCGTTTGGGGCAAGTTCCGCAAGAGTCCGTCGGCTCTTCTCGGGGGGGCACTTGTTCTCTTTTTCGTCCTCGTGGCCGTGCTCGCGCCGATCCTCCCGGTTCCTGGCCCCGCGGAGACCGACTGGTCCGCCGTGCGCAAAGCACCCTCCGCCGCGCATCCCTTCGGGACAGATGAAATCGGCCGCGACGTGCTCGCACGTATGATCTGGGGCGCCCAAGCGTCGCTGCTGGCGGGCGTCGTGTCCGTTCTGATCGCGGTGGCCATTGGCGTGCCGCTCGGCGTGCTCGCGGGCTATGCGAAGGGCTGGACCGACGCCGCCATCAGCCGGGTGACGGAAGCGCTTCTGGCCGCGCCCTTCCTAATCCTCGCCATCGCGCTGGCCGCGTTCCTCGGCCCCTCCCTGCGCAACGCGATGATCGCCATCGGCATCTCCGCGATGCCCGTTTTCATACGTCTGGCCCGTGGACAGACGCTTTCGGTCATGACGGAAGACTATGTCGAAAGCGCGCGCGCGATCGGCGTTGGACATCTCGCGCTGATCTGGCGGTACATCCTGCCCAACATCTTTCCGCCGATCCTCGTCCAGGCAACGCTCACCATTGCCACGGCGATCATTGCAGAGGCGTCGCTCTCGTTTCTCGGCCTCGGGCAGCAGCCGCCGGCGCCATCGTGGGGGTCGATGCTGAACGTGGCCAAGAACTTCCTGGAGCAGGCGCCATGGATGGCGCTTTACCCCGGAATGGCGATCTTTCTCGTTGTGCTGGGTTTCAACCTGCTGGGCGATGGCTTGCGAGACGCGCTCGACCCCCACGACTGACCTCGACACGCGCAAGGATCCCTATGACCTTCACCACCCGCCCCGAGATCAAGGGCACGTTTGGCGTCTGCGCCTCGACACACTGGATCGCATCTGCCGTCGGCATGAAGCTCCTGGAGGCAGGCGGCACCGCTGTCGATGCCGCGGCAGGAATGGGCTTTGTGTTGCACGTGGTCGAGCCACACCTCAACGGGCCGCTGGGCGACATGCCAGCACTCGTTCGCCCGTCCGGCACGGACGCGCCGATCGTTGTGTGCGGACAGGGGGTCGCCCCCGCGGGCGCCACGATCGCGCATTACCGCAGCGAAGGATTGAGCCTTGTCCCCGGTTCCGGGCTCCTCGCAACTGTGGTGCCAGGCGCCTTCGACGCATGGATGATGATGCTGCGCGACCACGGACGTCTTCCGCTCGACGAGGTTCTCGCCCCTGCCATTCACTATGCACGGCACGGGCACCCCGTGCTTGCACGCGTGTCGAGCACGATCGCCGGGCTGGCAGGTTTCTTTCGGTCGGAATGGCCGACGTCGTTCGAGACATGGCTCCCAGGCGGCCTCGCTCCCGCGCCGGACTCGCTTTTTAAGAACCCCACCCTGGCCGATACGTGGGAGCGCCTGCTGCGCGAAACCGAAGGGGCGACGGGACGCGCGGCGCGAATCGAGCGTGCGCGAGAGGTGTTCAAGCAGGGCTTCATCGCCGATGCGATCGACACCTGGATGCACGATGCCTGCGTCATGGATGCAGCCGGAGGACGCCGCCGCGGTGTTCTGACCGGCCAGGACATGGCAGAGTGGGAGGCCAGCTACGAGCCGCCCTTGTCGGTCGAGTATCACGGCTGGTCCGTTTGGAAATGCGGCGCCTGGAGCCAGGGGCCCACGCTGCTGCAATCCCTGCGTCTGCTGGACGGCTCCGGTATCGCCGCGATGCCCACCGACAGCGCCGATTTCGTCCATACCGTGATCGAGACCCTGAAGCTCGCCTTCGCGGATCGCGAAGCATACTACGGCGACCCGGCTACGAGCGACATCCCGCTTGAGACCCTGCTCTCACGCGACTACGCCGCGGCGCGTCGGGGGCTTGTGGGCGCTGACGCTTCCGCCCTGCAACGCCCCGGCGCACTCCCCGGCTATGAAGCCTGGCAGCGCGCCTCTCTTGCCCGCGCCGATGCACAGCCGACATCGGGGCCCGGCATCGGTGGCGGGGAGCCCACCATGGCGCATCTCACCGAGCGCCGCGGTGACACGGTGCATATCGACGTGATCGACCGGTGGGGCACAATGGTCTCAGCGACACCGTCGGGCGGGTGGCTACAATCCTCCCCCGTCGTGCCCGGTCTGGGCATGCCTTTGAACAGCCGCGCGCAGATGTTCTGGCTGGACGAGGGCCTGCCCACGTCGCTTGCACCGGGCCGCCGTCCACGCACGACGCTGTCGCCGTCCATGGCCCAGGAACCGGATGGCACAGCGCATGCCTTCGGCACCCCGGGGGGCGATCAACAGGACCAGTGGCAGTTGATCTTTATGCTGCGGCTCATCCATGCAGAGGCGAACCTTCAGGCCGCCATTGATGCGCCGCTGTTCCACTCGGCGCACTTCCAATCATCCTTCTACCCCCGTGCCGTAGAACCGGCCGCGATGACAATTGAGCCCGCCTTTGGCCCGGGCGTGATCGACGCCCTGCGCCAGCGCGGGCATAGCGTTACTGTGGCCGAGCCGTGGAGTGTCGGACGCCTGACGGCAGCATCTCTTTCGCGGCAGGGGATGATGAAGGCCGCCGCCACACCGCGCATGATGCAAGCTTACGCCCTTGGCCGTTAGCGACTGTCCCGACGGATTCGGACTCCGGCGCGGCGCGCCTCCGCGCGGACGGCCGGGTCTGTGTCAATCACCGCGAGAGCACTCAACATGCGACCGAACACAACAGGAGGAGCCGACAATGACCTACTCAATTGCCGCCCGTGACCCTCAAACCGGCCAATACGGGATTGCCGTGGCCTCTCGTTTCTTCGCCGTTGGAGCGCTTGTGCCGTGTATTCGCCCGGGCCGTGCCGCCGTGGCGACACAAGCCTTCGTGAGCCCGCTTTGGGGGATCGAAGCCGCGGATCGCTTGGGGGCGGGTGAGGCGGCCGCCGACGTTGTGGCCGATCTGGTCGCCCGCGATCTCGGGCAGGCGCAGCGGCAGATCCATGCCGTCGACAGCAGCGGCGCATCTGCGGCCCATACCGGCGCGGCGTGCGTGCCTTGGTGCGGGCACCGCCTTGGCGACGGTGTCTCGGTCGCAGGCAACATGTTGGCGGGTGAGGCGGTGGTCGCCGACACGCTCGAGACGTATCTCTCCCACGCGGACCTTCCTTTCGCGGAGCGCCTGCTGACTGCGATGGCAGCGGGCGAGGCGGCCGGCGGAGACAAGCGGGGCAAGCAATCCGCAGCGCTTCGTATTCACCGAACCGAGGCCTATCCCTGGCTCGATCTCCGCGCCGACGACCACGCGGATCCGTTGGCCGAACTCTGGCGTCTCTACGACGTCGCACAGGAGCGGTACCTCCATGTCGCCGACGCGATGCCGACAGCAGACAATTTCTCGGGCACAACCGACCGGACGCCCATCGACGCCGCGATCGCCGCAGAGGAGGCGCGCCGCGCGCGCGAAGGGCGAAAGACCCGATCCTTTGCGACGCCACTTGCAACCGACCCCAAACCAGATCCGTAAGCGCGCCACGGGCGCCCACGACACGAATGCTGGAGAGTGGCACCCACCGTCGGAAAAGGTGGTCTGACAACACCTTGCCGCACGCGGGCGACGTCCCCTGCTCCAAGGATTGTTTATGGGAACGGCTTGCAGCGGCATGAAACGCATGCATGCTGTCCCGGCTTCCGACGTCCACGAACCCTCACCGGCGACCCTGTATGAACCTTCGAGACCTGGAATATGCCGTTGCGGTAGCCCGGCGCGGCAGCTTCAGCGCCGCCGCAGAAGACTGCAACGTTTCCCAACCCGCGCTCTCCAATCAAATCAAGAAACTCGAAAAAGAACTCGGAACGGACCTGTTTCTCCGTCTAAGTGGCGAGGTCCGCCCGACGGCGTGCGGTCAAAGGATCATCGCCCTCGCACAAAACGTTCTCACAGACGCACAAAAGATAAAGGACACCGCGGTCGAATACCGTGACCCAGAAGCCCTGCCGTTCAATATTGGCCTTACGCCAACTTTGGCTCCATACCTAACCCAATACTTCTCCGAATTGTTCGGCACGCTCTTTCCAAAGATGCGTGTCACTCTGATTGAAGACTTGCCGCCGAAAATGCTGCAGATGGTTGAAGATCACACGTTGGATGTCGCGCTCGTGGCCCGTCTCAATCATAATGCCTCACTCGAATTCACCTCTATCTGGGAAGAGCCACTCTTTCTGGCTGTGCGCCACGGCCATCCTCTGGAGGCGCTGCCTTCGATCACACCGGAAGACGTTCCGCTCCATGATTTCATCCGTCTGCCGCACTCCTTTGGCTACGAGCTCGAAGCACGCCTGCCAGAACCCGGCCAAGCATCGCGAGCCGTCAAGAAGTTTGACCTGACGGCTCTGCGCTTTGAGACGGTTTGCCGCCACATCTGCCATTCGGATGATTGTGCCATTGTACCGGCACTGGCGGCCGAACAATTTCTCAAGGATAATTGGCCCCTCTCTTTTATTCCTTTCGAGGAGCCGGGAAACATGCGAACCTTGGGTGCTGCATCTCGCCTGAATTGTCCTCGAAAGACCCTCCTGACAAAGGTCGCGGCCTACATTTTTCACAGCCCTCCAAAGGGCGTGATACCCACCTTCAGAGTATAAAGCCCCCACCGTTACTCGACAAAGGTTCGCGCGAGGCGTTCATTGATTGGCTGCGTAAGATAACTGAGCATCGTCCGCTCTCCTGTATTGACGAAGAGATCCGCCGGCATGCCCGGCACCAAGTCAAGCGCGGCAATATCGGCGGGCTGATCTTCTCCAAGATGCACCCGCGCGAGATAGTAGTGCTGCCCGGTACGTTCATCTTCTAGACTGTCCGCAGAAATCCCCACAATGTGTCCCTCTACCTCCGGCACATCGGCGTAGTCAAATGCAGAGAGGCGAATACGCGATGCTTGCCCAATATAGATTTTCTCAATATCCGCCGTATTGATCCGCGCTTCCACGAGTAAGGGCTGATTCTCTGGAACAATATCAAGGATCGGTACACCCGGGCGAATGACGCCGCCTGTCGTAAAAGCCGTCATTTCAACGACGCGCCCGCTGACCGGAGCTAAAACTTCTACGCGACTGAGCCGCTCAACCGCTCCGAAGTATTGCGGCTCCAGCGTTGCAAGCGACGCTTCGACTTGTGCCAACTCGGCGGAAAGTGTCTCTTCCCGGAGGGTCTGTGCCGCGACATCGGCCAGTTGAAGAGCATTGATTTCATTTTGGAATTGCTCTTCCTGCGAACGTAGTTGAATTGCCTCACCTACGAGGGCCTCGCGCTCCACGCGACGCGCATTGACCCTTGGGGCCGCGACCAACCCCTTGTCGAGCAGAGCCTCGAGGCCTCTTAACTCCTGGTGCGTAATTTCGAGCTGCCGATCTACCGAAGCACGCTGAACTTGCAGGCCATGAATACGATCACAAAGGCTCTTTATCCTCTGATCCCTCAACGCAATTTCAGCCTGGCGCGATCGCATCTGGGCATCGAACAATAGCTTCTGCGCGGAATAATCCGCCTGCCAATCCGTCGGTTTCAGGCTAATGCGAAGCGCCTCCATGAAATCACTTTCTTCAATATTGTCAGCACCTTGCAATTGGGCCAACAAGCGAACGCGCCGTGCGGTCAGGTCGGTGATTTGGCTTGTCACCACATCAAGATCCACATCAAGAGCTGTATTATCGAGTGTAAGCAACACTTCACCAGCTTCTACAAGATCTCCATTGCCGACCCTTATTTCGCGTACAATTCCGCCTTCGAGATGATCGATCGTCTTGCGGTTCCCTTCTACGACGAAGGACCCAGTTGCCACAACAGCGCCGTCGAGTTTGGAAAATGTCGTCCAATAGAACGCGCTGCCGAGAAATCCGATGACCAACAGAATGCCCATGCTGACCAATCCGGCAACGTTGGTGCCCGGTACTGTTGGATAGATCCGGTTGTACTCCTCGAGGCGCAGGATGCTTGTTTGCGAAAGCGGCGCAATGGAATGTGTCATTGTACTATTCCCGTCTGAGAGCTTGCGATTTTCGATCGAATCGGAAGTCTGGCGGCAGAAGATTGCTCGACCGTGTCTCGTTGCCGGGGACGAAGAATATGCTCTTTGTCCCCAAAGCCCGTCTGCGCGCCCTGGCTGAGCGTCAGCACCTTGTTGACCACCTCCAACGTGCTGGGACGATGCGTCATGACAAATGTGATCGACCCGCGGCTGCTTGCGCTTTGAATAGCGCTGCGTAAGGCAGCTTCACCTTGCGAATCCAGATCTGAATTGGGCTCATCCAGCACCAATAGAAATGGATCATCATAAAGGGCGCGCGCAAGCGCGATCCTCTGCCGCTGCCCCCCCGACAAATGAAAGCCGTTTCCGATCACGGTAGCGTAGCCATCGGGCAGGTTACTAATCATTCCGTGCACATCGGCGGTTTGGGCGGCAGCGAGGACTTTGGAATCGTCAATTGAGGTTGAGAAGCGAGCGATATTCTCGCGAATGGTGCCATCAAAAAGGTGAACATCTTGCGGCAGATACCCGATCAACCTTCCAAGGTCCTGAGGGTCCCACTTGGCCATGGGCGTTCCATCCAAACGAATGGCTCCGCGTTGCGGGGTCCAGATACCCGCGAGCATCTTGGCGAGGGTAGATTTACCGGATCCGCTGTGCCCAATTACGGCGACCACGTCGCCTGCGGAAAGCGCGAATTCGATCCCGCCGATCGTTGCATTCTGAGCCAGCGGCGGGCCAGCCTGCTGAATCGACGCATTCAGTGAAATCTGCGGGCTTGGCAGTGTCAAACGTTTGGGCGCCTCGGGATAGGTCTCCGAGAGAGCCCGCAAGGAGGTGTAAGACCCCCGTGCCGCAAGAAAGCTACGCCATTGTCCAATCAGTTGGTCGATTGGGGCCAGGGCTCGCGCCAGGACAATCGTAGCGGCAATCATGACACCGGCGGTCGCCTGTCCAGTAATGGCCAATGCGGCCCCTAAACCTAACATTCCAGATTGCAGCGCCATTCTCGTGGTTTTGGAGAACACCGAAAAACCTGTTATGCGCTTCGATACGCGCGATTTCAGAAAATGAGACTGGTGTTGCAGAGCCGCCCAGCGCCGGGCGAGATCACCAGCCATACCCATCGCATGAACGAGCTCTGCATTTTGCTCACTTGACGTGAACAAACCATCGGAGCGGGCGCGCGCGCTTTGGGCGTCTTGCATGAGACCGGCGGAGCGTGCGTTATTGATGAGGGCCATCACCGTCAAAAAGAGAGCGCCGGCGAGCCCGAGCATCCCCAGATAAGGATGCAGAATGTAGAGAACGCCAAGATAGAGCGGGATCCAGGGCGCGTCGAAAAACGCAACCAGCGTGGGCCCCGAAATGAAGTCCCGCAACCCTGCGATGTCAGCGGCGGAATTGTCATTGGCACCCTTGCCTTGCACACGACGCCGTAGCGCGGATTGAAGAATCGGCGCCCCGATCGTGAGTTCGAAGCGCGCAGCGAGACGCCCGAGGATCCGCATCCGAATGAGGTCCAGCAAGCCTGTGACGACAAAGACCCCGACGAGGAGAACGCTCAGGGCAATCAAAGTGTTCATGTTCTGGCTGGTAAGCACTCGATCGTAGACTTGCAGCATGTAGAGCGGTCCGGCCAGCATCAGCAGGTTGAGGACCATGCTGAAGACCCCGACCGCGATGAACCCGCCGCGGAGCTTGCTCCAGGCGGATACGACGGTGGATTTTCTCTGAAACATCTGGGTGATCTCTTTTCAGGAGGAAGAGGTGGCGGCGCGCGCCGCCACCTCGGGTGCGCAAGGCTCAGACGAGGAAGTCGTCGCTTGTCAGGCTTTCGGCATTCACCCCTTCAAGGTGGACACCGCCCTGACTGCCAAAGGAGAAGACCGCGCCGGTTTCGTCCTGTGAGATCGACGCCTGCGGATCGAAATCCGGGCCGAAGTCACTGAAGTCGAGCCTGTCGATTCCCAGCTGGAAGTCCCGGACAACATCTGTCCCGAACCCAGGAGCAAAAGCGAAGGTGTCCGCGCCGCTCCCTCCGATCAGGATGTCGTCCCCCGCGCCGCCGATCAGGAGGTCATCCCCTCCCTCTCCGTTCAGAACGTCGTTTCCGGCCTGGCCGCTGAGCGTGTTGGACAGCGCGTTTCCGGACAGCACGTCGGCGCCGGCATTTGGACTGTCCACGTTGTTGGACCCGTTGACGTTCTCGAAATTGAGAACCGTGTCGAGGATCGCTCCGTCCGGCGCATTGACCTGCGCGATGGCGTTTCCGCTGTCATCGAGATCCACGATCACACCGGGGCCGGCGGTGAAGAGAGCCGTGTCGGTGCCCTCGCCCCCGTCGATTGTATCAGCGCCGCCGAAAGAATGGATGCGGTCATTGCCGCCCAACCCTTCGAGCACGTTGATCTCATTGTTGCCGAGGATCAGGTCGTCGCCGTTCGAGCCAAGCACGTTTTCGAAGTCATCGACCTCGGCCACAATCGCGCCATCGACGATGATCGCGCCGTCCTGTGGGCCCTCCCCACCTTGCGCCGCGGCATTTGCCGCAGGGCCGCTGAGGTCCAGATCGACGGTCACCCCGTTGAAGCCTGCAAGGTTGACGGTATCGGAATCGTCAGACCCGATCACCCGTTCGATCGACGACAGCACGTCCACCTCGATCTGGTTGTCGATCACATCGCGCCCGCTGGCCCCGGCAAGGACGGTGCCGTTCACCGCAGCGCCCGCGTCGACGAAGGTGTCCCGCACGATCCCGCCATTCTCCCCGCGCGCGGCGTTGTGCAGATGGATGGCAGACGCGACACCGGGTGCAGGCGTCTGCAAATCCGCCTCGTTGAGGCCGACAACGCTCAGCTCACTGGTGTAGCTTACCGCGCCCGTGGCTTCGTTAACGGAGATGGTCAGCGTGCCAGCACCGGTTGCTGTGCTGAGACTACCGGTACCCACTTCTTGCGCCGCATCAAGATCGCCGGTCAGAACGATCGTGCGCACGCCATCCACCGTGTCGTCTCGGGCCACCGTGTCCAGCTGCCCGCGGATCTCTCCACCGCGTACGTCGGTGGTGTGGATGTTGAAATAGAAATTGCCCTGGAGTGCTTCGGACAGGAACGACGCCGCGTCGTTGACGTTAGTGTCCTGAACAGATGCACTTGCGTCGTTGGGAAGCAAAACCTCTTCGGTGACGATGGAAAAGCCGGTGTCTCGCGTCACCGTGCCATTGCCGTTCTCGTTCAGATCGACCGTGATGGCCACATCCAGATCCGAGAAGTCGGCCGTGTCAAAGCCAGCGCCCCCTTCGATAAAGTCATTGCCGAGGCCGCCAATCAGGACGTTGTCGCCGCTGCCCGCGATCAACACATCGTCTCCGGCAGCACCATCGACGACACCGTTGATCTGACCGAGGTCCACAACGATGTCGTCTCCGGCACCGAGCGACACGTTACCGTTTACAATCCCGTCGTCGTCATTGACGAATGTGACGTTGCCCGCGTCTAGTGCGTCGATCGCGTTGACCGTTCCGCGTATTTCTCCTTCGTTGATGATGGCCCCCAGCAGCTCCAGGCCCCCGTCGATGCGCAGGCCCGCGGCGACATCGCTGGTGTCGGAGCCCGCAATCAGGCCTTCGTTTTGCACGACGCCCACAAAGCGCGCGTCGTCCTCACCGGAGAAAAGACGCAGGCCGTCACCGATCGTAGCGCCCGTTTCTGCGGTACCGCGGCCTTGGATGACCCCGCCGTCCTCGTTAAAGATCGCGGCGGACACGAGGTCGCCCGCGACGTCACCGGTCTGCAGAGACACACCGGAGCCATCGTTACCGACCCCGGCATCGACAGTGCCAGAGTTGGTGAAGCTGTAGCGATCGGCGGTTCCATCGGCGTAGACCGTCCCGTTGCGCTGATCTCCTGTACCCAGGATGGCGCCCGCGTTCTCCACGGCGAGGCCCGTGCCGTCGACATTGAGCGCACGGCTGTCCGAGCGGACAACGCCGCCCGCTTCATTCACAAAGGATCCGCCCGTATGGTCGCCCGTGCCGAAATAGACGCCGTTTTGCGCCCCAGCAATCAGGCCGACGTTGGACAGAGTTCCCTGAAAGTTCACACCGTTGACGGCCCGCACTCCCGCGACTGTGCCGTTAGCCCCTTCGGAGAGGATCTCGCCGGAATTGGTGATCTCGCCATCGAACGTGCCCGTATTGCCGACGTTTCCGATCCGCACGCCGTCGCCCGCCTGGCCCAGCCCGGCAGCGGCGTTGCCGCGCCCCTGAATCACGCCGTCATTGTTGAGAACGAAGGTGTTTGCACCATCCGTGGCCCCACCGATCTCTGCTCCAAAGCCGGATCCCTGGTTGCCCTCGCCGGCATCAATCGTGCCGCTTGCGATGTTGCTCACGCTAAAATCGTCGGCCGTTCCGTCGGCGTAGACGGTGCCGTTGCGTTGATCGCCCGTGCCCAGAATGTCGCCGCCGTTAAGCAGCGCGACACCGGAACCGTCGATGTTGACCGCACGACTGCCGGATTGGATCACGCCGAAGTTCTGGACATCCAGATCGTGCGCGCCCTCTCCGATATAGAGCCCGTTTTGCGTGCCCTCGATCACACCGGTCGACGTGTTCAGAATGCGGCCCTCCGCATTCAGGCCATCGGCGATACGGATGCCTGCGGTTGTGCCGTTGGTGCTCTCAGAGGAGATCAGGCCGCTGTTGACAACACTTGTGTCTGACACCGCACCGGGAGCGCCATCGTCAAATCGGATCCCATCGCCTGCCGCTCCGGTATCGGACGCAGCCGCACCACGGCCTTGAATGGTGGCACCGAAGCCATTCAGAATAGCGTTGGACACGACATCGTTTGACGTATCGCCGACCTGTAGCGAGATCCCGGCGCCGCTGTTACCCTCGCCTGCATCAATCGTTCCGCCGGCGAAATTTTGAACCGAAACGTTCTCGGCGCTTCCGTTGGTGTAAATCGTCCCATTCCGCTGGCTATCCGTACCAACAATATCGCCAAAGTTGCGAACGGTTACGCCATCGCCCTCGATTTCAACCGCGCGATCCGCCGACGCAATGACACCGCCGCGAAAGTTAGTGAGCGTTCCAGAGCTGCTGGGGCCGGAGAATTCAACTCCATTGAATTCCCCAAAGACGCTCCCGAAATTCCGAATGTTGGCACTGTTCCCGTCGGTAACTTCCAGGCCAGTCGCGTCCGCTCCATTCGCCTCGATACTTCCCGTTCGGAAGTTGAAAACCTGGACATCCTCCGCCTCGACCGACACAGCGGACGCCGCTCCATTGGTTTCCACTTGACCAAAATTCAGAAAGCGCGATGCGTCATTATCAAGAACGAAGGCTGGTGTATTTTCAACAATGGAACTCTGAAAGAACCCATTGTTGAGGGTTTGCCCGTCCCGGTTCGTTTCCTGCGCAATAGACGTCGTATTCAGAAGCCTAGCGCGCAGATCTGCAAGAAATTCAGATAACATCGGTGATCTCCACATGGTTGCATGAACGCGGAGACCTCACAAAACGACTTGCTGCCCCGCTGTGCGACGATGTGCAGAGCGCGGTGCTGGCTTTGAAATTCTTCCTCTGAATGCCCCATATAACCGGCGCGAATACTCACAGGTTTCGTGAGCAGGCACGCCAATTTATGCCGTCGCACGAGTGCCTTGTGGGAGAGCGCTGCACAAAGGCAGGTTATTCGATCTCAAGTCTTCACACTTATGTTCTGCGTTTTGATCCCGCGCGGCAGAGTCCGACAGCCCACGAAGCCGGTGGCTCAGGCTGGACGGCGGCACTTCCGCTCCGCTGCACCGCCAGTCACGGCAAGAGCAGGCCCAGCTCCGGGCAGGCCTCCCGTGAGGGTCTCTGGAGTTGGGATGCTGAGCAGGTCCATAGGCCAGCATCTTCGCACCACCAACCAGTCCCATCGGGCGCGCGCAAGCATCGCCGTACTGGAATGAGGGTGTGGTCCGACTGCACCTCGGTCGGACCTATGTCGGCCAGCACCCGAACACCGAGAATCAAATTTAATTAAGTATTATCAGATACTTAAAACACACCCATCAGGCCCAGAACCGGTATCGAAGCCACAGTCAGGCAGAGTGCCTCACTTCAGCCACCCCACCCTACGCTTGCGTCCCAGTCCCAATCGGTCAATCTGCTGGTAAGGCGGCGCCTGCTAGGCCTACCGTCGGAAATACCCAGGGAGACCTCGCACGTCATGACCACCAAGACCCAGTCCGTCCGATCAATCACAACCACAAATCCGCTATCGGAGGATCAGTACTACCTGGGCGCCCTCGGCGACCTGACAACGATCTGGCGTGACTATCGGGGCGAAGGCGTTTCTGTTGGCGTCTACGACGACGGGGTTGACTACAATCACGAAGATCTCGACGACAATTACGACGCGTCGCTCCATCCAGATGTCGGCGGCGCGCCCTTCGATCCTTTCCCCGAACCGGTCGAGGAGGATATGCCGCCCAACGCACATGGGACCGCCGTTGCCGGCATCATCGCAGCGGAAGATAATGGGGTTGGCGTTATTGGCATCGCCCACGGCGCTTCTCTCACGGGGCTCAATTTCTTCTCTACCGCTCTGGACGAAGAAACACTGACCCGAACAATCTATAGCGCGCTCGGCCGTTTTGATGTCACCAACCACAGTTATGGGCCAGTCTTCCCGGATTTCGGCGCAAGCACTGGGTTTCAGCCCAATCCGTCTGTATCCTACTTTATGGATGCCGTAGAAAACGGGCGCAACGGCCTCGGTACGATTTCGTTCGTCGCAGCGGGCAATGAGGCCGGAAACTCCAATTCCGGCGACCTGGCCAATTATCGCGCCCTGATCGCGGTGGGTGCCGTCGATGAAACCCTCGTCGTCTCAAGCTACTCCAACATTGGCGCCAACCTCATGGTCGTCGCGCCGAGCGATGGTAATCCCGATCAGGCCGCGGTCGTAACGACAGACCAATCAGGTGCTGTCGGTTACACCACCGGCGACTATGCGCGTGACTTCGGCGGGACGTCTGCCGCGTCTCCCATGGCGGCCGGTGTCGCAACGCTGATGCTGGACGCCAACCCGAACCTCGGCTGGCGCGACGTTTACGAGATACTCAGCCTCAGCGCCCGCCACACCGGCAGCGACGTCGGCACGGGTGCCAGTGGCAATGAGCTTTTTACGTGGTTCGTCAACGGATCGGAAAACTGGAATGGCGGCGGGCGTCACTATAGCGAGGATTACGGCTTCGGCCTCCTCGATGCCTTTGCCGCGGTGCGCCTCGCAGAGGTGTGGTCCGAATTCGGACCCGCGCAGACCAGCGCCAACGAGGCGAGTCTTTCCAACACGCAGGCAGGCCGAGTCGACATTCCTGATGTCGATTCCACGGAAGTTGCGTTCACCGTAAGCGGGGACCTGGAGGTCGAGTGGGTTCAGCTTGAGATGACCCTCACGCACAGCTACTTTGCCGATCTCAATGTAACCCTCACCTCTCCAGACGGGACCACCAGCGTCCTTCTCACGCCTGCGACCAACCGGTACACTGACGATCAGGGCCAACGCGTGGTGCTCGACATTGCGGATGATGGATTCACCCACACATTCGGGCTCGTGGGCTTTCGGGGTGAAATGGCCGAGGGGACGTGGACGCTCCGCTTCACCGATACGGCGCCAGAGGACACCGGGACGGTCGAGAACATCACCCTGACCGCTTTCGGCCGGGATGGCGCGCAGCAGGACCTGACCCGCGACGTCTACCATTACACGGACGAGTTTGCGGAGTTCCGCGCGCTCGATGCCTCGCGCAACACGCTTGCGGATACCGACGGTGGGACCGACTTTATCAATGGCGCCGCGCTCACGAGCGACATGGTGCTTTATCTGGAGACCGGCGTGCAATCCCTCCTCGGCGGCGAGGATTTCATTACGATCGCCGAAGGGAGCCTGATCGAGAATGCGCTCGGCGGCGATGGAAATGACAGAATTGTCGGCAATGAATTGGACAATCGCATCCACGGCAATCGCGGCAATGACATCCTCGAAGGGGCTGGCGGGCGCAACATGCTCGACGGCGGGGAAGGGACTGACACCGCCATCTACGACGGCGACTTTGGCAATTACGTCCTTTCCATAGATGGCAGCACCGAAACACTCAGCCTCTCCGACAAACGTGCCGGTGATGGTGAGGTCGACACGCTGGCATCCGTCGAATTGGTGTCCTTTGCAGATGGGTTCTCATTCGGCAACAACGGCCTGTTCGATTTACGTGAGATCACAGGCGCGGTCGGATTGAGCGAGGATATGCTTCTGACTTTCGTCGAAATGTATGTGGCGTATTTTGACCGCGCACCCGACGCGCTTGGTCTGAATTACTGGGGTACGCGGCTGGCAGACGGAATGGGACTGGGGGAAATTGCGCAAAGCTTCTTTTTCCAGGACGAGACGTTTGACCTTTACCCCGAACTGGACGGCCTAACCGAAGTCAACGACCCGTCCAGCCTTTCGATCGAGTTCTATACCCAACTCGTCACAGACACCTACTCCAAGCTTCTGGAACGCGGGCCCGACGCGGCAGGCGAGGCGTTCTGGATCGGCGAGCTGGAGACAGGCGCGGTGAAACTAGGCGAATTCGTCCTGGCCATCATCAACGGCGCGAAAGACTTTAACCCCGACGGTGCAACCGACGAACAGATTGCGCAAGCCGCAGCGGATACGCAAACGGTGGAGGAGAAGGGCCAGCTCGGCTATGCGTTCGCTGTCGAGGGCGGAATGAACGACGTCGACAACGCGGCCGATGTAATGGGCACTTACGACATCGCAGACCGTGAGGGCTCTCTCAGCGCGGCCGAAGCTCTGATCGCTGAATACCGTGCGGCGGCAGAGGCGGCGGACAGCACCGAGATCCTCGTGCAGATCTCGACGCTGGGGGAGGATCCCCTCATGATCGCCTGACCGCCCGCTCCCATAGCCAGGACGCCGCGCGCATCAGACCAGCGTCCCCGCCGACCGGGCCGACAAGCTGCACACCCATGGGTAGCCCGTTGGGCGCTGCGAGAAGGGGCAGGGTCACCGCCGGGGTCCCTGCCATCGTCCACAATCCGTTGAACCGCGAGTCCCCGGTTGAGGCGTGCCCGGCGGGCGCCGGTCCCACGGCGGCGGGCACGATCAGCGCGTCATACCGATCAAAGAGCGGGCTGAGCGACGGGGCGAGCGCCTCCCGCAACGCCAACGCCGCAACGTAAGGCGCCGCCTGCATCGCCTGACCCCGCTCGATGGTCTCCCGTGTCGGCGCACCCAAACGATCCGCACCCGCGGCCAGATATCGGCGATAGTAATGCCCCATCTCGGCGGCGTTGATAATGTCCCTGTGTTGCACGCAATCGCGAAAGCTCTCCGGCAAGGACGCAGGCTCGACGACCTCGCCCAGGGACGCGCAGAACGCGGTCAGCCCGTCTTGCAGCGCCGGATCTGCCATCTCCCAGTCCGGAACCCGAACAAAGCCAAAGCGCGGCGCCCCCGCGGACCATGCTTCAGTGGGGGACGTGTCAGCCATCGCACGGTCGGCAAGCACGTCCGCGAGGAGGGCCGCGCCCCAGGGATCCCGCGCAAATACCCCGACGGTGTCCAGGCTATGGGACTGCATCAGGACCCCATCGCGCGGGATGGCATTCTTCGAGGGTTTGAAACCGACAACTCCGCAAAAGGAGGCAGGTCGTATGACCGAGCCACCGGTTTGCGTCCCCACGGCCAGCGGCACCATGGCATCGGCGACCGCAGCGGCAGACCCGGAAGACGACCCACCCGGGGTATGCGCCGGATTCCAGGGGTTTCGTGTCTTTCCCGGATGCATGTAGGCCAGCTCGGTCGTGACGGTTTTGCCCAGCATGACCGCACCTGCCGCTCGCAGCCTGTCCACCAAAAGGGCGTTCTGCGCGGGCACCCGACCCGCGTCCACCGGACAACCATTTTCCGTCGGCACGCCAGCAGTATCGATCACGTCCTTCAAGCCAATGGGCAGCCCATGCAATGGCCCGACCGGCGCGCCCGTAGCGCGGACGCGATCGAGGGCTTCCGCCTGAGCCAGGGCCGCCGCCGGGTCGATCCAGGCCCAGGCGCCGATCTCGTGCTCCCGCGCCTCGATCCTGGCAAGGCAGCGTGTCGTCAGTTCCACCGCGCTCACCACGCCAGCTGCTACCTGCTCGCGCAACTCTTTCAGAGGCTGAGCCAGCAGTGAGACGGGAGATGTCATGGCCATGGTCCTTTTGCTGATCCACCGCATCGCGCCCCTGGCCCTGCGCCGCGCGCCCCCCGGCGCGGACACAACCGCGCCAACGAGAAAGGCATCCCTCGGCGGATGTATCCCACGGAGCGAGGGCGGGCGCCCACCAGGTGCAGCATCCGGCACGGCCCCGCCCGGCCCGGTGGAGACGCAACCCACGGTCCCTGACTAGGGACGCGACAGGCTCTCGGCAAGTCGCATCAAGCCGATGGCTTCACGCCGATAGCCATAGGGATCGTCGCCCTGTGCCGTTTCCCCGAGCGCGAGAGCGTCGGCATAGCCCCACACACCCAGATGGGGGCTGCCCCGGAGCAATTGTCCAAAGCCGGCGACCGCCGCGGCGAAGCGCGTCTCAACGTCGGCGGGTGCCACCCGGTCGGGGATCGGCCGCTCGATGAGGCGCGAGCTGGTCTCGCCCGGCGCCTTATAGCGGAGCCGGACAAAGGCAAGCTCCCCGTCCCGCACGGCTGCGGGCGCTTCGCCACCATAGCGTAGCGGATCGCTCAGGATCGCCGGAGACCCGACTGGGGTCACCTCATAGAGCGCCGTCACGCTGTGGCCGGCACCGATCTCGCCTGCGTCCACCTGGTCGTTGTTGAACTCTTCCCGGCGCAGCGCGCGTGTTTCGTAACCGATCAGGCGGTACTCCGCCACGCTGGCGGGATTGAACTCGACCTGTACCTTGACGTCATCGGCGATGGGAAAGAGTGCACCGGTGAGCTGGTCGACCAGCACCTTCTGCGCCTCCAGCAGCGTGTCGATATACGCAGCTTGCCCGTTGCCTGCCTGTGCGAGTGCCTGCATCGTCGCATCGTCAAGCGTGCCACGACCAAAACCCAGGACGGTAAGATAGGTGCCACCAGCGCGCTTTTGGGCAATGAAAGCCTCCAAGCCGCTTGGGTCGGATACCCCGACGTTGAAGTCCCCGTCTGTCGCCAGAATGACGCGAGAGACTTCGCCCGCCTCTGCCATGGTTTGCGCCATCGCATAGGCTTCCTGCAACCCGGCCTGCCCGGCGGTGGCACCATGTGCGTCCAGTTGATCAATCGCGGCGCGCAGGCGTTCGCGATCCCCGCCGGAGGTCGGCTCCAGAAGCACGCCGGCCTGGCCGGCGTAGGTAACGATGGCAACCTCATCTTCGGGACTCAAGTTGGGCAGCATCAAGCGGAGCGACCGCTTGAGAAGTGGCAACTTGCGCCTCTGCTGCATGGAGCCCGACGTGTCGATCAGGAACACCAGGTTCAGGGGTGGGCGATCCTCCACCGCGGGCATGGCACCCTGGAGTCCGATCTTGAGCAGCCGCGTTTCGGGGTTCCACGGGGTCTGGCTCAGAGACAGGCTGAGCTCAAAGGGCGCGCCTCCCGGTTCTGGAGCCGGGTAGCTATAGGGAAAGTAGTTGATGAACTCCTCCACGCGCACAGCCTCGGCCGACGGCAACCGTCCCTCCAGGAGGGACGAACGGGCAAACGCATAGGACGCCGTGTCAACATCCACGGAGAACGTCGACACAGGGTCCTCGGTGACGATGCTGACCGGGTGCGGATCCGCGTGGGCATGTACCTCAGTGCCATCTGGCAGGAAGGCGCTTTCCTTGAGCGGCCTCTGCGCTGTCTTGCGGTGCGCCAGCGCGGCGGCGGACGGCTGGGACCGTTGCGCCAACAGGCGCGTGCTCGGCATCTCGAAATGGGCAATGTCTCCCGGCGTCGGTTCTCTCAGTACCGAAAGCCCCGGACCCGGCGGCGCCACGGCTAAGGGCTCCACGGCCAAATCCGCGATAGAGGCGACCGGTGCGTCCACCGGGTCGGGTGCCACGGGCGCGGGCATGTCTACGCTCTGCGGGGTAGGTATCGGCGGAGGGGCCTGCAGCGCGGGCAGCCAGAGAACAACACCGGCCGCTGCGATGGCGGTGCCTGCGGCAAGCAGGCCGTGTTTGGGTCCTTTCATGGAAAGCAAGTGTCCTACTCCTTTTGCGATCCCCGTCCAGAATGTCGGACGGTCGGAGGTAGGACGCGCGTCACGGCCCAATCCTTGGGCGCGGTCATACGCGGCTTGCGCGGCGTCCAGCGTTTCGAGTCTGCGCGTCGGGTCTGGGTCGGGGGTCGCACGGGCCATCGCCGCCCGTATCTTGTCGAGCGGGTCACTCATGAATTGCGCTCCTCTTCGCTCAATGCGCGCAGGCGCTTGCGGGCCTCGGAGAGACGCCAGCTCACGGTCCCTTCGGAAACTCCGAGCACCTCGGCGGCCTCGACATGGGTCATCTCGTCCTCCAGAACCAGCGCCAGCGTATCGCGCAGATCCTGGGGCAGTGCGCGCATCGCCGTGGTGAGCCAGTCCAGACCCTCCGCGCGTTCGATTGCCTCCGCGCGTCGGCCCGTCTCCACCTCGCCCCACCCCACAGCAGCGCGGCACTGGCTCTGTTGTCGGCGATGCCGGTCCTTTGCGGCGTTGAAGGCAACCCGGTACATCCAGGTCACAAAGCGCGCATCCGCGCGGAAGCCCTGCAGCTTTGTCGGCAAGGCGAGGCATATGTCCTGCGTGAGATCTTCGGCCTCCGCCCGTTGACCCGTGAGACGGAACGCTAGGCGAAAGAGGCGTTCATAGTGCCGTGCCACGAGCGCCGCAAAAGCCTCGCGGTCGCCCGCGGCAGCATCGCGGGCCAGATCCTCGTCGGACGTATTCATCAGCATCACGAAGAGTATGACGCATCGCGTCCGTCAATCCTTGGCGGTCTTGGAGAAAAAGCGCAGATGCGCGGCAAAGCCCGCGCCGCGCTTGGCCGCCGGCCCTCTTGCGGCACATGCCAGTCACAGGACACGGGCGCGTCACCGGCCGCCGGCAGGCCCACGCGGGGCCGACTACGCTCGGTGCGAGGTGCCGCCTTTCGCGCCCTTCCGGTCACATAGCCACCCACGGCAGCACCGCTCGTGATGGTATCTCCGCAGCGTGATTCCAGCGGGGCTACCGGCCGAAATAGCTCAGGAAGACCCCGATGAGACGGGCGCCGCTCGATGTCGCGGGCGGCTTGGCTTCCGCCTGACGCACCTGCGCCAGTGTCGCCTCGGTCTGATGCGCGGCTGCCGGTTTCTCCGTTCCGGCAGCGCCAGCCCATGGGCCAACCCGATGCGCGAGCTCGGATGCATGGTCATAGTAGGTCATCGGCAGCTCCTCGGTTCAGCACGAACACCATCGCCGATCGCTCCTGACATGACGCTGTCAGGGGAAGCGCCTATAGTGTCAGGAGCCCAACAAACCCCGGCCGCCTCCATGAGCAAATCGAACCGGCTCTTCGAAACGATTCAGATCTTTCGTGCTGCCGACAGCCCCATTCGAGCGGAAGACTTGGCAGAGCGGCTGGAAGTCTCGGTGCGCACGGTCTACCGCGACATCGCCGCGCTTCAGGCAATGCGGACACCGATCGAGGGTGCGCCGGGCATCGGTTATGTTTTGCGCCGTGGCTACGACTTACCCCCGCTCAACTTCGATGAGGAGGAGGTCGAAGCGCTGCGTGTCGGCCTGTGCATGCTCAGCCGATCCGGCGACCGTGCGTTGCGCCGTGCCGCAGAACGGATCTCTGCCAAGATCGACGCGCTCCATGCGCCAGCGGACTGGCTCCAGGTTTCGCCCTGGGGCGCGCCGGAGGATGACCCCGAACTGGGCTGCGTGTCCAAGGCGATGCTGCGCGCGGCCGTGCGGGAGGAGCGCGTGCTGAGGATCGAGTATGAGGATGCGGAAGGCGCACGAACCACGCGCGACATTCGGCCAATCGCCGTCGTCTACCATATCAACGCCGTTCTGTTGGCGGCTTGGTGTGAGCTGCGCTCCGGCCTGCGCCACTTTCGCACCGACCGCATCTATGCCTGTGAGCCGACGGGCGCGCGCTTTGTCGGTCAGGGCGAGGTCTTGCGTCAGATATGGTCTGAGGAAAACCGGTGGGACCTTGGCGAAGAGGACGATCAGGGCACACAGCCCACACCTGCGCGCCCGTAATCAGGAAATCCAATAGCGTGCGAAACGAGAGCGCGCCGACCATTCGGTCGCGCGGGGCGCATCAGATGCACTCGCCGCCGTCGATCACCAGAGCATGTCCGGTCATAAAGGACGACCGATCCGACGCGAGGAACACGATGCTGTCGGCGATTTCGTCCACAGTGCCGAAGCGCCCGGCCGGAATCGCCGTGTCGATGTAGTCTTCAAGCTTGTCGCGCCCGCCCATCTGGATCTCGAAGCCTTTGTTGAAGGGCGTGTCGATAAACCCCGGGCAGAGCGCGTTAAACCTGATCTTCTCTTTGGCGTAATCCGCGGCCATCTGCCGTGTCATCGCCAGGACGGCGTGTTTCGTCGTGCAATAGGCAATCATCTCGCGATCGTACTGCACGCCGGAATTCGACGACGTGATTATCACGCTGCCCCCACCCTGGGCGCGCATTTGCGGCAAGGCTGCCTGCGCGGCGACAAAGTGAGAGCGCACATTGAGCGCCCAGGAGGCATCCATGTCGGCCACGTGCACATCCTCGAGGCGGCCTTCCACCTGAATGCCCGCGTGGGAATGCAGAATGTCGAGCCGCCCATGGCGCGCCACCGTCTCGGTGATGGCGCCGATAAGGGCGGCGTCCTCTGTCACGTCGAGCGCCAGCGCCTCTGCCTGTCCGCCCGCGTCCCGGATCGCGGTGGCGATCGCTTCGGCCCCCACCCCGTCGCGATCCGTGACGACGACGCTCGCGCCTTCCTTGGCCATCGCCTTTGCCCCGGCAGCGCCAATCCCCGAGGCGGCGCCGGTCACGAAGGCCACTCTGTCTTCCAACAACATCGCAGGCTCCTTGTGCTGCTTATCCGGGAGGCTAGTACCGCTCAGGCCAGCGTGTGCATCCAGTCCCGCATGGTCTTCACGTAATCCGCACGCTCTTCGACGAAGGCCATGTGAGAGGAGTGCGGGAAGACGCGGAACGTCGCATGCGGGATCATGGCGGCGAACCGCTCCGTGCTTGCGGGCGTCGCTTCATCATAACGGCCACATGTGACAAGGGCGGGGACGCGGATGCCCGCAAGAGCAGGCATCCCATCATAGCCCTTCAGAACGCCAGTGCAGGTGAACTCGTTGGGCCCCCACATCGCCTCATAGCACTCCGGGTTCAGCACCTCGAAGGTCCGCTCAACATAGGCAGGCCATGGCACCGCCCGGCAGAGATGCCGCTGATAAAAGCGGTCGACGGCGCCGAGGTAGGCGGGATCGTCCGTGGTCCCCTGCGTTTCATGGTGGTCCATGACGGCCTGAACATCGGCAGGAAGCGCGGCGCGATAGGCGGCATTGTCGGCGATCCAGGTATCCGTGTGCAGCAGCGGGCTGGAGAGTACGGCACCGGCCAAACCATCGGGCTTGCGCGCCGCATGGGCGGCGGCAAGTGTACCGCCCCATGAGTTTCCAAAGGCGATGTAGCGCGTGAGCGCGAGCGCTGACGTGAGCGCCTCGATCTCCTCCAAGAAGCGCGCGACATGCCAATTCACCGGATCATTCGGACGGTCCGAGCGCCCCGCGTCGAGTTGATCGTAGAAGATGACGGCGCGCTCATCGGCAAGATCGCCGAGCGGGCGCAGATAATCATGGCTCATACCCGGCCCGCCATGGATCACGACGAGCGGCAGCCCCTGGCTTAGATCGCCACAGACGCCATACCAGACGTCCCCGCCCGGCACCTGCACGCGCCCCTCGCGATCATAGGGCCTTAGGTCGTCCCTCACAGAGGCGCCCCGGCCAGCACACGGATGAAGGTTTCGCGGTCGATCATGCCCTGCGGCGGGCCGCCGTCCTGTCGCACAGCAATGGCGCCATCTGTCTGCGTAAGGATTTCCGCGACGTCCGCGATCCGGTCGTCGGGTCTTACGGACGCCGCAGCGCCTGCCTCGCCGTCGACGACGTCCCGCATGATCGTCGCGGCGCGAACGACCTTGGCGCGGGGCACGCCTTGGGTAAACCGCGCCACGTAGTCATCCGCCGGATGCAGGATCAGATCCTCGGGGCTCCCGATCTGAACGATCCGCCCCTGTTCCATGATCGCGATCCGGTCTGCGATCTTGATGGCCTCGTCCAGGTCGTGCGTGATGAACACCACCGTCTTGGCCAACTGACTTTGCAGACGCAGAAGTTCGTCCTGCAAGTCGGAGCGGATCAGGGGGTCGAGCGCGGAAAATGGCTCGTCGAGAAACCAGATCGCGGGATCGCTGGCGAGAGACCGTGCGATACCGACCCGCTGTTGCTGCCCGCCCGAGAGCTCGTCCGGGAAGTGATCTTCCCGGCCCTCGAGCCCCACGAGCGAGACCATCTCGCGCGCCCGGGCTTCGCGCTCCGCGCGGCTGACACCCTGCACCTGCAGAGGAAACCCGATATTGCCAAGCACATCCCGGTTGGGCAGCAGGGCAAAGTGCTGAAACACCATGCCCATCTTGCGGCGCCGGATGTCGATCAGTTCCGCATCAGAGGCCGCCAGGAGATTGGCCCCCTCGATGTCGACGGCCCCGAGCGTTGGCTCGATCAGGCGGGACAGACACCGCACGATGGTCGACTTGCCGGAGCCCGACAGCCCCATGATGACGAAGACCTCGCCTTTCGAGATGTCGAACGAGGCGTCCCGCACGGCGGCCGTCCATCCGCGCCCAGCAAGAGCCGCGTCATCCAATGCGGACCCACCAGCCTGTTTGAACTCCGCGGGCGTTGCGCCGAAGACCTTCCACACGTTGCGACAGGAAATCTCGGCGGCCTCGGCACCGTTTGTGCCATTCATGCGCGGCTCCTCCGCGACCCGGGCGCTTCAGCCCGCGCCGCCGCCGCTTTCAAAAGCCCATCCGCGATCAGCGCCAGACAGGCGACGCAGAGACCGGCGACGATCCCTTCGCCCACGAGCGAACGGTTGAGCGCGATCAGGACCTCCTGGCCCAGGTCCTTTGTGCCAACGAGGGCTGCGATGATGAGCATGGAAAAGGCCATCATGATCGTCTGGTTCACCCCGATCAGCAGCGTCGGCATGGCCGCGGGGAAGCGCACCCAGATGAGCGTTTGCCAGCGGGTGCACCCGGCGATTTCCGCCGCTTCGAGCCGGGCGTGGGGCACCTGCGCCATTCCAACCATCGCATAGCGCACCGCGGGCGCCAGCGCATAGAGCGTCACCGCGATGACAGCCGAGACGTCCCCGATCCGGAAGAGCATGACGGCGGGCAACAGGTAAACCAGCGTCGGAAGAGTCTGGAGCGTGTCGAGGATGAACGAGGCGAAGCCCTGATACCGTGGCCGCGACGACAGCCAGAACCCGATCGGGTAACCGATGAGAACCGCCATCGTGACTGCGATGGTGATCAGATAGACAGAGTTCATCGCCGGGCCCCAATAGCCCGTCAGCACGATAAAGAGCGCCAGCGCGCTGCAATAGACCGCCAGGCGCCAGCCGCTCAGTGCATAGGCCAACGCAGCGAGCGCGCCGATCACAAGCGTCCACGGCGCCGTGGCGAGGAAGGCGGAGAAGGGCCGCATCACGTTGAGCAGGGCGAAGTTACGAAAACCCTCCAGCACGTCGAAGAGCTCGCGGTTGACCCACGTGACGGCCGCGTTCCAGAAGCCGGCTGTGGAAACTTGCCAGGCGTCGGGCCAGGCCTGGAGAGGCTTCACGAGATACGCCGCGACGGTCGCGACCACCAGCCAAGCCAGCACCAGGTGCCAAAGAGGGCGCTGTCCCGGCTCGCGGTGTTTGCCATGGGCGGCGCGGTGGGCGGCGGCCTGCGACAGACGGTCGAGCACGATGGCCAGCGCCACGATGCCCATCCCGGCCTCGAGCCCTGTTCCGATGTCGAGCTTGCGCAAGGCCTGCAACACGTCGAAGCCAAGGCCGCCCGCGCCGATCATCGAGGCGATGATGACCATGTTGAGCGTCATCATGATGGCCTGGTTCATCCCCACCGCGAGCTTGGCGAGGGCGGCGGGCAGTTGCACTTGCCACAGGAGCTGCCGGGGCTTGCAGCCCATCATGCGCCCACCTTCGGTGATCTCCGTCGGCACGGATTTCAGCGCGAGCACGGTGTTATGCACCATCGGCGGCAGCGCATAGATCACGGTCGCAAAGAGGGCGGCCGCCGGGCCATAGCCAAAGAGCAGCAGGGTCGGCACGAGATAGGAGAAGATCGGGACCGTCTGCATCACGTTCATGAAGCCGCGCGTGATGTTCTCCACCCCCTGGCTGCGATAGGACCAGATGCCGAGCGCGAGCCCGATGAGCATCGCAAGCAGGACGCAGACGAGCACGCTTGAGAGCGTCACCATCGCGTTTTCCCAGAGCCCGAAGAGCACCAGGAAGCCGATGCTGACTGCGCAGACCGTGGCAAGCGACCGCCCTCCGAGCCGATAGCCCAAGATCACCGCGGTCCCCCCGATGGCGAACCACGACAGCGGCGGTACGGCCTGCGTCACGTTCAGTCCGCGCCCGGTATAGATCCCTTTGGAGAGAACGATGACTGTGCTCTCGATGATAACGTCGAAGAAATCTGCGAGGCTGCGGGTCAGCTCCTGGATCGCGACACCCGCGATCTTGGCTTCGCGCGCGAACCAATTGAGCGCGTCGCCGACGACTTGGGCGATCGGGAAGGTCAGGGCTTCGGGTACGGTCCTCAGCCAGGCCGGTCCGATCACAACAATCCACGCCAGCACCGTAAAACCGATCAGTGCAAAGGCCGCAGGGGACGTCAGGAAATGGCGGGGGCGTTCGGGAAAGAGGTCAGAGGTGGCCATGCAGAAAAGCTGTCATCCGTTCGGGGCCGCCATGGAAAGAGCCCGGCCGGCGCTAGGCGGTGCGCCGGCCGGGACATGTCTCAGAGCGAGATCAGAGCCCGCAGGAGGCCCAGCCCTCCCATGTGCCGCGGTTATTCTGCAGCCATTCAGTGGCAACTTCGGTCGTGGACCGACCGTTCAAGTCGATCTCGACGAGCAGATCCGCGATCGTGTCGTTGTCCATCTCGTAGTTACGGACAATGTCATAGGCGCAGGGCCACACGTCTTCGCCCCCGGCCCAGGCCATCTTCTTGATCCAGCCGTAGGGCTTGCCGCAATCGTAGGTGGCGTCCGCGTTCACGCCCCAGGACGCATCGTCGAAGCAGGCCGCCTCGAACTGCGGGAACTGGACGTATTCGCCCTCGTAGACCGACGTGACCCAATGCGGCTGCCAGACCCAAAGCACGATCGGCGCCTCACGGTCGTAGGCCGATTTCAGCTCGGCAAACATGGCCGCATCCGTACCGGGGTGGACGATATCAAACGGCAGGCCCAGCGCCTCGACCATCCGCTCGTCATGGTCGCCCCAGCTCACCGGACCACCGACATAACGGCCGTTCGGCGCGGTATCGGCGGTGGAGAAGACCTCCGCACAATCCAGCAGGGCTTCCCAGTTGGGCAGGCCCGGGCAGCGCTCCTTCATGTACATCGGATACCACCAATCCTCGACACCGCGCAGACCGGTCTCACCCATGTCGAGCACGTTGCCCGTTGCAACTGAACGCTCCAGGTTTTGCAGCTGGGTCGTCTGCCATGTCTCCATCGCGATGTGCAGATCCCCGTTTTCGAACCCCGGGTAGCGCCCGCTGTCGTCGGCCACGACAAGCTCGGTGTTGTACCCGACGGTCTGCAGGATGAGCGACATGATTTCGCCCTGCAGCCCGATGCTTGTCCAGTCGGCGGTCATGATCTTGATCGTTTCGTCGGATTCCGGCGCGTCGGCCATGGCAGGGGCTGCAACCGTCGCCGCCATGGCGCTCAGCGCGAGCGCTCCCAACATTCTGTTAGATGTCATCGCATTTCTCCCTCGTTGGTTGCGTTTGTTATGCATTGAGGTTGCCATCAGCCTTTGACGTACCACCCATTGTCGACATAGAGCGCGGCCCCGTTGATGAAGCTCGCGTCGTCTGAGGCCAGAAAGAGCGCCGCTGCCGCGACTTCCTCGGGCTCGCAAATCCGGACCTGCGTTTCGGCCAGGTCGCCTTCCTGCCATTGCTGGCCAAGGCCATCGAGCTCGTCGATCTCGCGCAGCCCGTGCGCCGTCTTGACAAAGCCCGGGCAGACCGCGTTACAGCGAATGCCCTTGTCGCGATACTCGACCGCGATGCAGTTCGAGAGCATCAGGACGGCTGTCTTGGTCATGCAGTAGAGCGACTCGTAGACGAAGGCTTTGCCGCTCCCGATCGAGGCCGTCACGACAATCGAGCCGCCTCCATTCCCAGACATATGCTGGACCACCCGCCGCGTGACCATGAAGGCCGAGCGCACGTTGATATCCATCAACCGGTCGTAATCGTCATCGTCCGTCTCGTGAAACGGCTTCACGATGATGGTACCTGCGTGATTGAAGAGCACGTCGATCCCGCCGTTTTGGGCCAGAATGGCGTCAATCCCCGCGTTCACGTCGGCTGATTTCGAAAGATCGGCCCGCCGAAAGAAGACCTCATGGCCCGCTTGCGCCATATCGGCGACCATCTGATCCCCGGCCTCTTGCGCCACATCCAGGACCGATACGCGCGCGCCCTCTGCCGCAAACATCCGAGTTGCGGCAAGGCCCATCCCGCCGGCGCCTCCGGTGATCAGGACCGACTTTCCTTCAAAGCGGCGGCGCCCGTCGTAGGTCCCTGGCTCAATCTGCATCGTCTGTTTCGCTTTCCCCCACGCCGCTCAGCGGCCGCCCCATGCAATAGGCAGCCCAGTGCACGGACCTGTCAATGGGTGCTTTGGCCCCGACGATCAAATGGTTATCCGGCGCGCAGGCCGAAGACGGGGTGATCGCTCTTGCAGCACACGAGAGTTTGGTGGTGCCTGGCGCGCCTGATCTTCCCGGTGTTCATGGGCCTGCAATCTCAAGGGATGGACCACCGGCGCGGTCCCGTGCGGCTACGATTTTCTTTCGCGACATGCCGCCACTGGCGACATCGACGCAGGCCAGCGCGCAGGATGCAATCCGATAGACCCCGGGAACCGAGCTGGATAACCTTGCGCCAAGACAGTGACGGCACGGAGCCATGTGCGTGGCAAAACACAGTACCAAGTATTTGATTGTAGGGGGCGGCATCATCGGCTGTTCCGTGGCCTACCATCTTGCCCGCAATGGTGCTCGCGATGTCACCGTGCTCGAGAAGTCAGCGCTCACGGATGGCGCGACGTGGCACGCCGCGGGTCTGGTCGGGCAACTCCGCTCGTCGCGCAACACCACGCGGATGCTGAAGAAATCGGTCGAGCTTTACGACCGGTTGGAAGCTGAAACAGGCATGGCGTTCGACTGGAAGAAGGTCGGTTCCCTGCGCCTTGCGGCGACGCCGGACAGGATGCTGGAGGCCAAGCGATTGTGCACCATGGCGCAAAGCTTCGGCCTGGAGATGGAGATGATCTCGCCGCAGGACGCCAAGGCGCTCTTTCCCTACATCGACGCCTCCAAGATCCTCGGTGCGGCCTTCATCCCGTCCGACGGTCATGTCGACCCCGCAAGCCTTTGTCAGGCCATTGCTGCTGCCGCGAGGACGGCGGGTGCCGAGATCCGCCAGGGGGCCGAGGTCACGGGGTTCGCCCGCGCGGGCGACCGCATCACGGGCGTCGAGACGACCCAGGGCACATGGGAGTGCGAGACAGTGGTCATGGCCGCAGGCATGTGGAGCCGTGAGCTCGGGGCGCAGCTGGGCTTGCGCATTCCGGCCTGCGCGGTAGAGCATCAGTACATCGTGACGGAGCCCCTGCCCGAGCCGGGGCTGGTCGCAGGTTTGCCGCAGCTGCGCGACCCGGAGCGGCTGGTCTACTACAAACCCGACGCGGGCGGACGCATGGTCGTGGGCGGTTACGAGGACAACACAGTGCCTTTCGGTGACGCAGGCATCCCCGGTCCCTTCGCGCGGCAGCTTCTGCCCGACAACATGGAGCGCTTTGCCCCGCTGGCCGAGCTTGCCGCCGAGATTACGCCTGTGCTGGACGAGGTCGGCGTCCGGCAGGTGATCAACGGCCCTATCCCCTATTCCGCCGACGGCGACTTCGTCATGGGCTGGGCGCCGGGCTTCGACAATCTGATGATGGCGACCGGCTTTCTCTATGGCATCGCCGCTGGCGGCGGGGCGGGCGAGATGATCGCCGAGTGGATCCTCGACGGGCGCCCCTCGCTCGATCTCTGGCCGCTCGACGTGCGCCGCTTCGGCCCGCACCACGGCACCCGCGCGTTCATGTATCCCCGTGCGGTCGAGCACTACGCGCATCACTACAAGATGCGCTATCCGGGGCAGGAGCACGAGACCGCCCGCGACCTGCGCCGCTCGCCCTTCCACGACCGGCTGCTGGCGGCGGGCGCCGTCATGGGCTCCAAGAACGGGTGGGAGCGCCCGCTCTGGTTCGCCCCGGAGGGGGTGAAACCCGTCGACCAGCTCGATTTCCTCGATCCCGGCTGGCACGCTTATACTGCAGAGGAGCATCGAGCCGTCCGCGAGGGCGTGGCACTCATCGACCAGTCGAGCTTTTCCAAGTTCGAGTTGATCGGCTCGGGTGCCCTGCCAGCCCTCCAACGTCTTGCGGCCTGCAACATCGACCGCCCCGTGGGCTCGGTGCTCTACGCCCAGCTCTGCAATGATCGAGGGGGCATCGAGGCAGACCTGACCATCGTCCGGCTGGCGCCGCAGCGCTTCTACATCGTCACAGGCGCAGGCTTTGGCGTGCATGACAGCGACTGGATCCGCCGCCACTTGCCCGATGACGGCAGCGCACATCTGATCGAGATGACGTCCGCCCGCGCTGTCCTGAACCTTTGCGGTCCCCGCGCGCGGGATGTGCTGCAAGCGGCCAGCGAAAGCGATGTCTCGGGCGACGCTTTCCCCTTCGCCACGGCGCAGGAAATCGTGATTGGCGCAGCACCCGTACGCGCGCTTCGGATCGGCTATGTCGGGGAATTGGGATGGGAGCTGCACATCCCCACCGAGTTCGGCCTGCACGTCCACGACTGCCTGACACGGGCGGGCGCGGAGCACGGGCTGCGGAATGTCGGCTACCGCGCCATCGACAGTTTGCGGATGGAGAAGGGGTATCTTTATTGGTCGTCCGACATCACGCCGGACTATTCCCCGTTCGAGGCCGGGCTCGGCTTCCGGGTCCACCTGTCCAAGGGCGGAGACTTCATCGGGCGCGCGGCACTGGAGCGTCAGAAAACCGACGGGGTAACGCGCAAGCTCTGCACCTTCACGTTTGAGAAACGGCTGCCGCTCTATGGCGGGGAGACGCTGCTGCGGAACGGAAAGACGGTCGGCGTCGTCTCGTCCGCCGGCTACGGCCACACGGTCGGCAAGCAGATATTGCTGTCCTATCTCGACGCAGCGCATTGGGATGAAACGCAATTCGAGGTCGAGGTCTTCGGCGAACGTTGGCCCGTGACACGAGCCGCCAGCCCGCTCTACGATCCCGAAAACCGAAGGCTTAAGGCATGAGACGGGGGGACCAGAATGGTT
>JBCCYI010000008.1:0-39917 GCA_039189975.1 Pseudomonadota bacterium | reverse complement strand
GTGTCTCGACCGGTGCTCGTGGGTCACTCGCTGGGCGGGGCGATTGTTCTTGCGATGGCGCTGGAGCGGCCCGAGCAGGTCGGCGCGCTCGTGCTGCTGACCCCGCTGACGCATCCTGTCGCCAAGCCAAATCCGATCTTCGACGGGCTGCGCGTCCGTTCACGGCTTTTGCGGCGGCTGCTGGGCTATACGATCGCGGTGCCGCTTGCCCGGCAAAAGACAAAAGAGACGCTCGACGAAGTCTTCGCGCCCGAACCCTGGCCGGAGGATTTCGGCATTCGGGCTGGCGGTGTCCTCGGCCTGCGTCCAAAGGGCTACGTCACGACCTCCGGGGATCTGGTCGCCGTCGAGGACGAGATCGAAGCCCAAGCCGGGCGCTACGGCACCTTGAAGATGCCCGGCTTTGTGCTCCTCGCCGACGGCGACACGTTGCTTCCGAACGCAGAGCAGGGCAGCCCCTTGTCCGAGCATGGCTTTACGATTGAGACCCTGACAGGCCGTGGCCACATGCTCCCGCTCACCGCACCGGACGACTGCGCCAAGCTCATCCGCACCGCTGTGGCTCAGGCCGCCAAAGCATAGCGCGCTGCCGCCCGTCCCGCCCATCGGCCGGTGGCCAAGCAAGCGGTGATCAGGTAGCCGCCCGTCGGCGCCTCCCAGTCCAGCATTTCCCCGGCCAAGAACGTGCCCGGATGGGCGTGCAACATCAGACCGTCGTTCACCGCGCTCCACTGGACGCCGCCCGCGACCGAAATCGCCTCGTCGATCGGACGCGGGCCGGTGTAGGCAACGGGCAATGCTTTGATCCGGGCCGCGACGTCCCGTGGATCCGACGGCAAGGGCCCTGCCTCGCGCAGCAGGGTCCGCTTCACCTGCGGAAATCCGGTCGTCTTGCGCAAATGGTTGGCCCAGCTTGCCTTGCCACGCGGTCGCGCCAGCCGCGCCGTCAGATCCGCATGTGCCACATCCGGCGCGAGATCCACGGTCAACGCGGACCCAGCACGCAAGGCCGGAGACAGGCTGTAGATCGCACCGCCCTCCAGCCCCGTTTCGGTAATGAGCGCTTCTCCCTTCACCGACAGACCACCGGCCTGAAATTCGGAGGATTTCAGTGGCTCTCCCGCAAGGGCGCGCATCGGCGTCGACCAGGGGACGTCGATCCCCACATTTGCCGGCCGAAAGGGGGCCAACGGAATCCCGGCGGCGCGAAACGGCGCGACCCAAGCCCCGTCCGCCCCAAGGCGAGACCAGCTCGCCCCCCCCAGCGCCAGCACTGTCACCGCCGGGCGCAGGCTCCGCCGCCCCTCCGGCGTTTCGATCAAATGACCACCCGCCGGGTCCCATCCCGCCCAGCGCCAGCGGGCCTGCACTATGACGCCCAGCTCCGCCAGTCGCCCCGCCCACGCCCGCAGGAGCGGCGACGCCTTCATCGCGACCGGAAACACACGTCCCGACGACCCCGTAAAGACGTCCTGTCCAAGCGCCTCCGCCCAGGCCACCGCGGCGTCCGGCCCAAAATCGGCCAACATGCGGCGCAACGGACCTGGCTCAGACCCAAACGCGGAGAGAAACGCAGCCGCCGGTTCATTCTTGGTGATGTTAAGCCCGCTCTTTCCCGCCATCAGAAACTTGCGCGCCAGAGAGGGCTTCGCCTCGGCCACGGTCACGGCCAGACCGGCACGTGCCATCTCTTCCGCCGCAATCAGCCCAGCGGGCCCCGATCCAACAACAAGGGCGGTGGGGAACGTCATGGGCTCAGGGGCAACGTCTTCATCGCCCGCGATCTCTGACGCAGCGCCACCCGGGGTCAACCCCCCGCATCATCTTGGCCACCACCCTGATCCGACCCAAGCAGCACCGCGACGCTCTGCGCAATCTGCCGCTGATCGGGCCGATACACGAGGCTCAGCTCCCGCGTCGGCTCCTGTCCCGGACCCGTCCCGTCCCCTGTCCAGAAGGCCGCGACACGCGCATCGGCTGTCCGGGCAATGTCGGGCGCTGGCAGCAACGTAAAGCCAACCCCCTCCTTCACGCATTCCAGGATTGCATCGACAGAATCCAAAACGATCGGCCGTTGCGACGCTTGCTGCAGAAAGGGCGCGATGTGCCGGGCGATCAACCGCCCTATGCCAGCCTCGGGCCGGAACTGGAGAAAGGGCGTCGCCCGCGCCAACACAGCCGGATCCCGCGTCGCCTCGGCACTGTTGCACGCAAACCGCAGAGGCTCCGTCGCCAGGGTGAGGCTCCCAAGGTCACTGCCCGCCTCGACGGGGCCTGTCACCACGCCAAAGTCGAGCCGTCCCGCGCGCACGTCCGCCTCCAGTTCATGGGTGAGCCCGGTGCGCAGCTGAAAACGCATCTGAGGGCGCTCACGTCCTGCGCGACGCAAAAACGCGGGCAGAACGCGCACGCTCGCCGTGTTGATGAAACCGATGCGAAAGTCTCCCGCAAGGGGGTCTCGCGGGCGCATCGTCTGCCAGAGCGCGTCCTCGGCGGTCACAACGGCACGCGCCTGCTCCGTGAGCCGCCGCCCGACCGGCGTCAGACGCGGGGGGCGAAACGCCCGGTCAAAGAGCACCGCTCCCAGCTGCTCCTCCAGCGCCTTCATCTGCATCGAGACGGCCGAGAGCGTCATGTTCTGCTCATGCGCCGCCTGCGCAAAAGACTCTGCCCGAGCAACGGCGAGGAACGTACGAAGAGTCCGTGTTTGCATCATATTTCCTGAATTTATGATCCATCTTTATTGTGTTGTGCTGAACTTGGCGAGGCTTAAATTCATGATCACGAAAAGGAGAGCAGCCCATGACAAGTGCCATGCCCGACCCCGCCATCCGATCCGCGTTTGCCGCCGTGGAGGACCTGCGCCCCCGCTTTGCCGAACGCGCCGCGCGGTGGGACAGGGAGCGGCTCTACTGCTGGGAAAATGTGCGCGAGCTGACCGAGGCGCGGGTCCTCGGGATGACCCTGCCCGTGGATTACGGCGGGCTTGGCGCATCCTATCTCGACGTGGTCAAGGTGATTGAGCGCGTCGCCGGGGCTTGCGCGCTCACGGCACGGATCATCGTAGAAGCCAACATGGGCGGTGTCGCCGCGGTGATGCACTACGGCACCGAGGCGCAGAAGCGGCTCTGCGCGGACTACGTTCTGTCCGGAGACAAGCCCGCGATCTGTATCACCGAGCCAGGCGCAGGCAGTGCCGCGACCATGATGGAAACGACCGCGCACAAGCGCGGCAACACCTACGTCCTCAATGGGACGAAACACTGGATCACCGGGGGAAGCGTCTCAAAGCTGCATCTGGTGTTCGCCCAGGTGCGCGATGAGGCGGACGAGCCGCTGGGCATCGGCGGTTTTCTCGTCATCCACGACCCGGACGCGGGGCGGTGCATTGATGGGTTCGAGGTCGTCCGTCTGGAGCGGAACATGGGCCTGTGCGGCATGCCGGAAGCGGAATTGCGCTTCACGGACGTGACCGTTGACGCCGCAATGGCCGTGATCCCCCCCTCAGGCTTCAAACGTGGGTTTGCGGACCTGATGAACGCGTATAATAGCCAGCGTGTCGGCGCAGGCACTGTCGCAATGGGGATCGCTGCGGGCGCGCTCGATCATGCCAAGCGGTATCTTCTGGAGCGGGAACAATTCGGGCGGCCGATCGCGGAGTTTCAGGGCCTCCAGTGGATGTTCGCCGACATGGACACGGGCGTGCATGCCTCCCGGCTCATGCTCTTCGAAGCCGCGCGCTCGCGCGGCGCCCAGGGCAGCCCGTTTCCGGACATGACCATGGCCGCCCGTGCGAAGCTCTTCGCGTCCGAGACCGCGTTGAAGGTCGTCAGCGACGCTCTGCAGATCTTCGGGGCACGGGGCTATGGCGAGGATGAGCCGCTGTCGCGCATGTATCGCGATGTGCGGATGTTCACCATCGGCGGAGGGACGGCGCAGGTTCTGCGCACCCAGATCGCAGCGCGCCAACTCGGGATCAAGGCACCGCAAACGCGCGACGGGTGCCTCCAGCAAGCCGCGTCGGCCGCCGACCGCATCCTTGCCTAACGCACCGGGCCCACAATACGAAAAACGACGGCGCCGACCGCCCAACGCCAACAACACTCACGGACGTTAACCAGGTCTAAAACCGATCTGTGCAGTGATGCTCCGCACAAACGGGCGCGCAGTGGCGTGCGGGAGCATGGCGATGACACCAGAGACGGACGCCGCGCGCCACGAGTTGATGGCCTTTCGCCAGCGGCGCACCGTCGCGGGCCGCTTCGAGACCTATTGCGCGCGCAGATCAAGGCACTTCGCAACGCGGCAGGTGATCACCGCCGTGCTCTTCGTGCTTTTCACCCAGATCACCACCTTAGACGTGGCCCTGCTTGTGCTCTCACTCGTTGTGCTTGCGGATGTGCTGGAAACGTCCGTTCTGCGCCGGCTCTCCCGGCAGCCTCCCACCGCGGCGAGATTGCCCTCCGGCCTCAGGCTGACGGGGGTCCTTGCGGCGTTCCAGGCCCTGTCGATCCTGTGCTTTGTCGCGCATCTCACGACAGCGGGGGGCGAGGCGGCCCGAAGCCTCGCGGTTGCCATCTGCCTGGCCGCCGTCTTCGATGCGGCGTTGCTGCTTCCCCTGCATCGCTCGGCCAGCATCGCGCGCCTTGCGATCCTGCTGATCGGGCTCACGGGCCTCTTTGTGAGCGCGTTCATCGACCTTAGCGGATCCAACAGGGCCGAGACCGACCGCCTCGTCTTCGACGCTGTGGCGGTGGGGCTGTTGATGGCAATCCTCTGCGCAATCGTCACGAACATCAATCGCGCCCGCCAAAGAAGCGCAGCCCGCCAGGCCGTCGCGCTCGAAAAGACCCATGAGCTTGCCACGACCGCCGCCGCGCTGGCGGACTCCCGCGAGACGGCCCATCGTCTCGCCGCGGTGGCCGAGCGCGCGAGCGACAGCATCGTGGTCACGGACCGGGACGGCACCATCACATGGGTCAACAGGGCCTTCTCCCAGACGCTGGGATACGCGCCGGACGAGGTCATTGGACAGGACATCACGATGATCAACGGGCCGGAGACAGAGCCGGAGGCGATCGATGCGTTGCTTGCTGCCCGGCGTGCGGCCCGTCCCGCACAGCTCCAGATCCAGAACCGGCACAAGGACGGGCGCACGATCTGGATCGAAACGCGGCTGACGCCGGTCTTTGATGAGCACGGCACGCCGACGGCGATGATCGCGGTCGAACGGAATATCGAGCACATCAAGGCGCGCGAGGCCGCGCTGGCGGAAGCGAGCCGGATCAAGCAAGCCTTCCTCGCGACGGTCAGCCACGAATTGCGCACTCCGATGAACGGGATCATCGGCAACGCCGAACTGCTGCTGAGCACGCCCCTGCTGCCCGACCAAGCCGCGATGGTACGCACGATCAACGACTCCGGCGAGGCCCTGCTGACCATCGTCAACGACATACTCGACTTCTCGGCGCTTGAAGCAGGACGGCTGACGATCTCGCCCGCGCCCTTCGCCCTCGATGCCTGTGTCGCCAGCGTCGTCCAATTGCTCGCTCCCGTAGCACGTCGCAGCGGGATCGCGCTGCGGCTTCACCTGCCGCCCGACCTGCCCGACCAGGTCGTCGGGGACGGCGGGCGTCTGCGGCAGATCCTGTCCAACCTGATCGGAAATGCCGTCAAGTTCACGGACACGGGCAGCGTCGACGTGATGGTGTCTCAAGTGGTAGGGGACGATCTTATCGATCTGCGTTTCGCCGTACACGACACCGGGATCGGCATCGCGCAAGAGCGACTCGCTCAGATTTTCGAGAGCTTCACTCAAGCGGATAGCGGGATCTCGGGGCGGTTCGGGGGGACTGGCCTCGGGCTGGCCATCTCCCGCCAACTGGCCGAGGCAATGGGAGGCACGCTCGAGGCAACGTCGACGGAAGGCCAGGGGTCGGTCTTCACGCTGAGCCTCACGCTCCCGCTTGTCGCCGCTGAAAACCCTCCGTCGCGTTCCTCCCCGGAAGACACCGAGCCACCGGAGATGCGCGCGCCTTCCGGGTCGAAGGCCCCGGCACCACCCACAGCTCTGGCGCCAACCATGGCTCAAGCGGCGCTCCCGGCGGCGCGCGTTCCCGCCGCCAACAACGACATGCCGCCCTTTGCCGGCTGGCGCATCCTCATCGCGGACGACAACGCGACAAACCGTCGGCTGCTCGGCGCGATGCTCAAGGACACTGGCGCGGACTTATGCTTTGCCTCAAACGGGCACGAGGCCCTCGCGGCCTTCCGCGAAGAAGTGCCGGACGCAATCCTGATGGACATGCGCATGCCTGAGCTTGACGGGCTGGCGGCCACGCGCACGATCCGTGCCGAGGAACGCGCGAGTGGCGCCGCAGGTGTTCCCATCATCGCGCTGACAGCCAACAATCTTGGCGAGGACCGCTGCGCCTGCGCGGCCGCTGGCATGACTGGATTTCTGTCCAAGCCGGTGCGGCGCAAGGCCCTCGTCTCAGCCCTGATGGAGCACGTCGTGGACGGCGCCGCCCCCCCGACCGCTGCCGCTGGCACCGGCATGAGCTAGCCCCCCACCCGCGCCGCCCCGCCCAAAGCGTGCTGTCCCACGCGCAACTTACCGCCAGAGCTCAAGCCGCTCAGCCGAAGCCGACGCAATGGCCGGGATTTTTTGCTTTCCCACTCCGGGAAAACCGAGAAGATGCGCATACCGGACCATTTGGAGCGCGCACCATCTTCGCGTCGCGCTGACAGAAGGAGGGGTCCCATGGTCGATATCGCGACGCGCGTCTGGAACCACAAATGGAAGATCGATCCGATCGTTCGATCACTGATCGACACGGATTTCTACAAACTCCTGATGTGCCAATCGGTCTTTCACAACCGGCCCAACACCCACGTCACCTTCAGCCTGATCAACCGGTCTTCGGCCGTCCCCCTGGCGCGCCTGATCGACGAGGGAGAACTGCGCGAGCAATTGGACCATGTCCGGTCGCTCTCACTCAGCCGCGGCGAGAGCACCTGGCTGCGCGGGAACATGTTCTACGGCAAGCGCCAGATGTTTCGCCCCGACTTCATGGAGTGGTTCGAGGCGCTGCGCCTGCCCGATTATGGTCTTGAGCGACGCGACGACCAATACGAGCTGACCTTTGAGGGCCGTTGGCCCGAAGTCATGCTGTGGGAGATCCCGGCCCTTGCGATCCTTATGGAGCTGCGCGGGCGCGCGATGCTCAACCGTCTCGGCAAGTTCGAGCTGCAGGTCCTCTACGCGCGTGCGATGACCCGGATTTGGGAGAAAGTCGAGCGTCTGCGCACGCTGGATGGCTTGAGAATCGCCGACTTCGGCACCCGCCGACGGCATTCCTTCCTTTGGCAAGACTGGTGCGTGCAAGCGATGCAGGAGGGGCTCGGGAGCGCCTTCACCGGCACGTCCAACTGTCTGATCGCCAAGAACCGTGACCTCGAAGCCATTGGCACCAACGCGCACGAATTGCCGATGGTCTACTCCGCGCTGGCCGACGACGACACCCAACTCGCCGCCGCCCCGTACCGGGTACTGGCCGATTGGCATGAGGAGCATGACGGCAACTTGCGGATCATCCTGCCCGACACCTACGGCACCGAAGGGTTCCTCGCCAATGCGCCGGATTGGCTGGCGGGCTGGACGGGCATCCGGATCGACTCAGGCGACCCTGCCGCCGGCGCCGAGACGGCGATACGCTGGTGGAAGAAGCGCGGCGAAGATCCGACGGAAAAGCTCATCATCTTTTCCGACGGGCTCGATGTCGACAAAATCGTGGAGCTGCACCAGAGGTTTTCTGGACGGGCGCGGGTGAGCTTTGGCTGGGGAACACTGCTGACCAATGATTTCCGCGGCCTCGCACACGGCGACGCATTGGCGCCGTTTTCGCTGGTGTGCAAGGCTGTGGCGGCAGACGGCCGTCCGACTGTCAAGCTGTCGGACAACCCCAACAAGGCCATGGGCCCAGAGAGCGAGATCGCGCGGTACAAGCGCGTCTTCGGCGTCGGCCAACAAGAGGCGCTGAAGGTCGTTGTCTGACGGGCGGTCGGCACACGAAAGGAGGTCGCCCATCGCAGCGCCCGCCGGCCAAGGCGCGGGACGCAAAAGCAAAGCGGCCAAGCGTTCGCTCGAGCCCGCGCGGCAAGGTGACAGTCACCCGCGCTCAAACGGCTAGAACGTTTCCGTCACTCCGGTCGCAGCGAGCCGCAGCGCGCGTTCGGCGTAGGCCCGGCATCTCGCATCCCCTGCCCCGGCTCGCGACGCAGCCCAGCCGCACGAGGCAAGCCCGCGCACGGCAACGCATCGCATCACCTGCGCCACCTCTCCGGGGGGAAGGCTCCGCTCCGTCGCGTACCCCTCCAGCAGCGCGTCGCGAAGAGCGAAGAAATCGGCGCGCTCGACGTAAGAGATGAGTGCCGTGGCCAGATCGTAAGCCCGCAGACCGACACCGCAATCGTCGAAGTCGATCAGGGACAGGTTGGCGCCCGTGTCCAGGACATTGTCGGCCAGCAGATCCGCATGGATCATCCCGGTGTCGGCATCCCCTTGCGCGTGCAGGGCCAGCCGAAGGCGATCGCGCGCGTCGATCAGTGCGGCAGCCTCGGACGCAGAGAGTGTCGGGTTCTGCCAAAAGCGCCCCCAGATCGGATCTGGACCCAGCAGGGTGTCCGCATCCCAACGCGGAAAGTGATCCAGGCGCAGACGCGGCGTCGCGGCGGCAAGCGCGTCAGCGGCCGTATGAAACCGCGCAACCTCCGCACCCAGAGCCTTCAGCCGTTTGGGGCTGGGCACCATTGCGCGCCCATCCACCCAGCGCACGACGCTGGCCCACCGTCCGTCCGCCGCGCGGGCGACCAAGGCCTTCGCCAACGTGCGACGGGGCGCAGGGCACCCGATGCCCTGTGCCGCGAGGGCCTCTGTCCACCGCAGCTCGGCTGTGATCGCATCCAGGCTGCGATAGCCCGGGCGGTGCAGCCGCAGCGCCACGCGCGCCCCAGCGGAATCCCGCGCCGCATAGATAGCGTTTTCTCGCTCTGCGACGGGCTGCACTTCGGCAAATGCACCCCAGGCGGCCAGGGTCTCGGTGGCAACGTCAGCTCCGCTCATCCCGCCACGGTCTGCGCCCGGCGAAGCGCCCTGTCGAGGGTTTCCACAGTCCGCATGACGTGGGCACGCCCGAAGGGCAGCGGCGGCCGGATCTTGAGGATATGCATCTGCCGCCCGATCCGCCCGATCAGCACGCCCGCGTCCTTCATCTGCTCCACAACCTCCTCCGCCAACGCTGTGGCCGGTGCATCGTCGCCGTCCCGCATCTCCACGGCGGCCATCAGACCATGCCCCGTCACCCGTACAAGTGCGCTGTGGTCGAGGTTTTGCAGCTCCGTCAGCAGAGCCGCCCCTACCTCCATGGCATTCTGCTGCAAGCGCTCGGCTTCCATCACATCCAGCACGGCGTTGCCAGCGGCAGCAGCCACCGGCGTGGCCGCAAAGGTGTTGAAATACCCGAAACGAGCACGAAAGGCCGCCATATGCGCCCGCGACGTCACAAGGGCCGCGAGCGGGTAGCCGTTGCCCAGCGACTTGCCCAGCACACAGATGTCCGGCGCAAGGCCCAGGAACCCATGCCCCCACATGTCCGACCCGAGCCGCCCGAGGCCCGGCTGGACCTCGTCGGCGATCACGAGCCCTCCAGTTGCACGAACTGCGGCCGCTGCCCCCTCGAGCCACCCGGGCTGGACACCGGGCAGGCCTTCATTGGCAAAGACCGGGCACAGCACGAGCGCCGCAACGCCGTGACCCGCCGCCTCAAGATCTGCGACCGCCTCTGCGACATGCGCGGCGAAAGCCTCTAACGGCGCGCCACAGGCGCCCCCGGCCGGGCTCTCGGCACCCGGTGGCGGCACGAGCCGGATATTCGGAGGATATCCGCCCACCGGAGGGCGCCGCGTCGACAGCTGCGACACGGCTGTGGTGTTGCCATGGTAGGTGTTGTCCGTCGCGATCAGGCCGGTGCGGCCCGTGACCGATACAGCCATACGCAAGGCCACATCCATCGCCTCCGACCCCGTACACGTAAAGAGGACCTGCGCCATCGGCGGCGCAAAGCGCGAGACAAGCCGCTCGGCGTAGTCGAGGATGCCATCGTGCAGGTAGCGCGAATGCGTGTCGAGCGTGGCCGCTTGCCGCGCCACGGCCTCCGTTACACGCGGGTGCGCATGCCCGACATGGGGCACGTTGTTGTAAGCGTCGAGATAGCGGCGTCCGTCCGCGGCGGTCAGCCACACGCCCTGCCCCGCTACGATATGCACGGGGGCGCGATAGAACGTTGGCACATTCGGACCCAGGAGGCGCTGGCGCCTGTCTAGCAATGCGTCCGTCATTCTTCGCCCACGACTGGCCCGCGGAGCGCTTTGGTCGCGCCGCGTCGCGTCTTTGCGTCAAGCCGGCGCTTCTTCGAGGCCAGGGTCGGCCGTGTCTCGACCCGGCGCTTGGGGCGTACAGCGGCCTTCTCAACCAGTTCAGCCAACCGCGCGCGGGCGATCTGACGATTGCGGGCCTGGCTGCGTGTCTCGTCGACCTTCAGGACAATCGCGCCATCCGCGGTCCACCGCCGCCCGGCCAGACGTCGCAGCCGCGCCTTGATGGCATCGGGCAGATTAGGACTCCGCGCCGCTTCGAAACGAAGCTCAACCGCCGTCGCCACCTTGTTGACGTTCTGCCCGCCGGGGCCGGAGGACCGGATGAACTGCTCGGTCAGCTCCCAATCCTGCAAGACGATCTGATCGGTTACGCGGAGCACGACGTCCCCCTTTCGCATCGCTCTTAGCATGGTTTCGCCGGGGAACCAGGATGGGGCAATCCGACGCCTTCCCTGAGGTCATGTCGCGTTAACACTCTGGCGGAACAGCACAGGAGAGCGAGCATGCTTCAGGAATTCAAAGAGTTCATCGCGCGTGGCAATGTCATGGACATGGCCGTCGGCATCATCATGGGCGCGGCCTTTACCGCGATCGTGACCTCCATGGTCGATGACCTGATGAACCCGATTATCGCGATTTTCACCGGCGGGATCGACTTTGCCGGACTGCGCGTCCCACTGACGGATGCGGCGGACGGGCCCGCTTTTGAGTACGGCAACTTCATCATGGCGGTGATCAACTTCGTGATCGTGGCCTGGGTCGTCTTCCTCCTGGTCAAGGGCGTGAACCGCCTCAAGCGCGCCATGGAGGAAGAAAAGGCCGCGGACGAAGCCCCCGCCGGACCCACCGAAAAGGATCTCTTGATGGAGATCCGTGACGCGATGGTGTCCCAAAACAAAGCGTCGGGGTAAAGCACATCGGGCCAGACCGAGGGTAATTGTCCTATGAAATCTGTGGCTTGCTGGCGGTGGACGACAATGTCCGGTGCCGCAGGCGTCGCGCTCGAGCCAAACGCCCGCGGCCAAGATGACGAACGGCGCGAAAGACACCGTCCGCACACAAAGAGCCCGCAGATACGGAAAAGGGCCGCTCCAACCGGAGCGGCCCTTCCGAGCATTTCGGAGGTGGGGCCGGTTTAGGGATGCGTGCAGGGCAATACCCGGCACCATCTGACCCGCGCGGGGGCTCTCGCCCCAGGGGCTGCCCTAGAGGCGCGCCTCCCGCGTTGTCCCGACACCTCTCTCCAGTATGGCTCTTGACACTGGATCACCTCCTTTCAGTTGTTGCGTTCCATTGCAGGCTCTCACAAGACCGCAAAAAGTCAACGCTTTTCTCAGAGCACTCAGGTGCCTTGGGCCGCCGTTGCGCGGGCAACGATCAGCCGGAACGGCACCAACGCGATCAGCGCCAGCGACAGCTTCACCGCCCAATCGGCCACCGCCAGCGACACCCAAAGGGGCGCCAGCGGCCCCGCGCCAAGCACAGGAAGGCTCTCCTGCGCCCAGGTCGGTGCGTTGCCGGGCTCAAGGCCATTGAAGGCTGCCGCAAAGGCGATCGAGAAGAACAACGCGGTGTCGATCGTGGAGCCGATCAGCGTGGAGACCAACGGTGCACGCCACCATGCGCCATCGCGGAGGCGGTTGAATATGCCAACGTCCAGCATCTGCGCCACCAGGAATGCGGTGCCCGAGCCGATGGCGATCCGGAGCGTCGTGGCATCGAACTGCGCGGCGAGAAGCGAACACAGAATCCCGACGAGAAAGCCCGCGAAGACGACCTGTCGCGCGCGCGCCGCCCCGTAGATTCGGTTCATCACATCAGTGACGAGAAACGCGAGCGGATAGGTCAGCGCCCCCCAGGTCAGCCAGTCGCCCAGAAGGAACTGCACGAGAATGTTGGAGGCCACAACGATCGCGGCCATGGCAAGAATGCCAGGTAGGAGTTGACGGGTCATTTTTTGGTTCCGTTTTGGCAAGGTCGCGGAGACTTGTCCGGCGGTCCGCGCCGGAGACGTCGGGCGATACAAGCGGCAGGCGCGGAGCGCAAGGGCGAAGGGCCGGCGTCCTGGGTCTGGCGCCCCGCCCCATCGCCGGACGACCCCGGGGGCAATGCGCCTACACCTGTGGCAATCCACCGATCCCAGCTTCACGGCGTGTGAGCGCGCGCGCCCCATACGCCGACCTGCCCAAGGATCACCTCTACGATCTCGGCCCGCTGAAAGGCACGCATATTGTCGTCGGACACCATCACGGCCCGCAACGCGCCCGTGTCGTCGCGCCAAATGCCGAGCCCTTCGAGATTGCCATGCCGACCGGGCGGCGCATCATAGAGCACGTCGCCGTCGAGCGTTTCACTCGGGTGTGCGCCACTGATGTCGAAGCGGCGTATCCGACTGGCAAAAGCAAGGCCGGTGAACCGGCGTTCGAGAAGATAGAGCGCGCCCTCAGGCCCGAAATCGGCTCCCACGGCGTACCAACCCGGGGAAAACGTCAGATGGGTGGCAACGCTCCAATCCGCCTCGGACATCCAGTCTCGTCGGGTGAAGCGATAGAGCGGAAATGCCTCAGCCCGCCGCAATGGACGCTCGGGCAAGGTATAGAGCCGTCCGAGAGGGTCCCGGGCGAGCGCCTCGAACCCCCGGTTCTCGTGGTAGCGTTGGCCATCGGGCGGGTTCGGGATCCATCGCGCACGCTCCCACGCGGGATCGTAGGCGCGCAGGCGCGCGAACCCCTCGAATGCGACATAGGTGCGGCTGCCCGGAGGGCCGACGTCAATACCTTCGGCGTCCGGGTACTCGCCGATGCGAGGGCCGCGCAAGCCGGGAAGGAACACAGGCTGTGGAGCCTCAATGCCGGTGAGCGCGCCCGTTCCGTCGCGCCGCAGCGGGCCTTCGCTGCGCCGGCCACGGTCCGTCACGATCCACGCGTACCTCCCGTTGGCCGAGACGTCGATCCCCGACCAACCGCCGACACGGGCGCCCGAATAGGGCAAGGGAGCACTTGTGACACCGGCAGGCAGCGCGCGCACCCACACGATGGCCAGGGCCAGGGCGACCACGAGAGCGAGCGCCAGGGCGCCCATGGCGGAGGCGACGCGGCTTAGCGCGACGCCAGGACGCGTTCGCACTGCTGAGGCAAGTCCGCCATCGTATAGGAGCGCGCGCCCCGGCGGGGCGGCGCAGGATTGGCGGGTTTTTCCACCTTTTTGGGTGGGTTGAGGTAATCCGTCACCCACCATTGCAGCGTCGCGTCGCAGCCGTTGCCGCCCTTGGAGAGTTCGTTAACGGTGGGCGTTTGCGTCACGCAGTAGCGATCGCCCCGGGGACATTTCAGGCGGACGTGGAAGTGGTAATTGTGACCAAAGATCGGGCGGATCTTTTGCAGCCAGTCCTTGTCCGCCCGCGTCGCCGTCTTGCACATTTCGATCTTGGCGGGCGCGGTGACGAAGACGCGGTCCACCCGAGGGTCGGAGGCGGCGGCCTTGAGGATCTCGCGATGGGCGCGCGTCCAGTTGCGGTTGACCGCGCGTTGGTCGCCCGAGCGCACGTTGATCGACGACAGGTTCTCCCGCTCGGTGCGGGAGAGGTTCAGCCGCGTCGCGGGTTTCATCCAGATGTCGATATCGAGCCCGATCTGGTGCGACTGATGGCCGGAGGTCATCGGCCCGCCGCGCGGCTGCGAGATGTCGCCGATGTAGAGCCCCCGCCAGCCGACGGTCGTGGCGAAGCGGGACAGGTCCTTGATGTAGTCGATGGCGACCGGGTGGCCCCAGTTTCGGTTCCGGCTCAGGCGCATGGCCTGCCAGGTCGGCCCGGTCTCCGGCAGCCGCACCAGCCCCGCCGCGCACCCCTTGGCATAGGAACCGATGGCAGAGGCAGGCTGGGAGGAGGCATTCGATTTCGCGCCGAAGAGCTGATTGGCGCGGGTTTGCGCCTCGGCGGGTTGGCCGAGCACCAGCGCTGCCACGACAGCTAGGGAGAGGGCGGCGAGGCGGGCTGTGATGTCCATTCGTCGGGCGCTCCATTTGGCTTGGTCCAGACTAACAGAAGCAGGCCAAGGAGGAAGAGCGCAATGAGCGGCGTGATGCCCGCCTGTTGCGATCCCGTAATGTCGGTTGTGAGCGCGATCAGGAGCGGCGCGGCAAAGGCGGTGGCCTTGCCGGCAAGCGCATAGAGCCCAAACGCCTCCGTCATCTGCGCATTATTGGCCTGGCGGACCATCATCGAGCGGGACGACGACTGCAACGCGCCGCCGGCAGCTCCGATCCCGGCGCCAATGATGTAAAACACGAAATCTGGCAGGCGGGAGCCTGCTGCGACAGGCACGCCCAAAACGCTTTCGCGCGACACGGTGACAACGACGATGGCGAGACACGTCAGGATCAGCACGCAGGTGACGATGACTGGTTTGGGCCCAAACCGGGCGTCCGCCCGCCCCCCGACCCAAGCAAAGATCGCGGCCGTGACGATAGCGAGGATGCCGAAAATCCCAAGGTCGATCACCGACCAGCCGAGGACGCCAGCGGCAATCAGGCTACCGAAGGCATAAAACCCGTTAAGCGCGTCGCGGTAGAACATCGACGCGCCAAGGAACGAAAAGAGCGATGGGCGGCGCGGCAGCGAGGCGAGCGTGCGGCGCAGCTCGGGCCACGCCGCTCGCATGGCGTCGGGCAGGGCAAGCGCGTCCGGGCGCGCGGGCTCCCGCACCCAGAGAAAGAAAGGGATCATGAAGAGCGCGAACCAGAGCGCGGTGAAGGGGCCGACAAAGCGGGTGCCTTCACGCGCCTCGGGATCGAGCCCAAAGGCGGGGGGCTGGCCAAGAAGGGTCGTGCCGCCTGCGTTCTCCGCGAAAAAGAAGAGCATGAGGACGAGCGCGAAAAGGCCACCCACGTAGCCAAACGCAAAGCCACTGCCGGAGATGCGGCCCACCGCGTCGCGTGGGCCGAGGCCGGGGAGCATCGCGTTGGTGAAAATGGTCGCCATCTCCATGCCGATCAGGCCAATGGCGAAGAACATCAACGTGCGCACAAGGTTGAAATCGTCCGGCGCAGCGAACCATAGCCCCGCTGCCCCCACAACGTAGAGCACCGAAAAGGCCGCGATCCAGATCATCCGGCCCCCGCCCTTGTCCGCCATCGCGCCCATGAGCGGCGCCATCACCGCGATGATGAGCCCCGCCGCACCGATGCCGTAACCCCAGGCGGTCTGGGCGGCCGTCCCATCGCCGAGGACTTCGACGACATAGGGGCCGAACACAAAGGTGAGGAGCAGGGTATTGTAGGGCTGGCTCGCCCAATCGAAGAAGTACCAGCCCCAGATCCGGCGCTGTGTGCTCTTGTGGTCTTGCGGCATGTCGGCCCCTTCCCGGCTGAGCGCACTCAAGCACGCCCTCTGCCCGTGCGGAAGGGGTTACTCCCCTACCCGAAGTCGCTTGGCCTCCGCCGGAGGCACGCCCGGGCCAGGCGGCAATTCCTCCACCCAGTCGGGCCGCGTCAGTTCGTATTCAATGGCGTCAAAGAGGCTCTTTTCCTCCACCGGATCGCTCGGTCCTCCGACAAGACGGGTGCGTAGGTCGCTCAAGGACTTGCCCATGGCCGTTTCACCGTGCCCCGGCGTGCCGACGGCGGGCGGCGGATGCGTCGGCCCGTTGACCCAGAGCGACTCGAACACAGGGAACCGCGTTGTATTCGCCGCGTCATAGAGCAGCCGGTAGAGCCGCTCGGATGGGCTCAGACGGAGGCCCGCGTCGATCTGAACCCCACCATAGACTTCGTCGGGATGCGGCGCGACGTGGCGCATCATTCCGGTGGCCACCATCGCGATGGTAAGGAGAACCATCACACGCCGCACAAGCCGGCGCAGGAGCATGACCACCAGCCCTACGCCCATCGGCGCCCCTACTCGCTCACGATAAGCCGCCGCGGCTGCGCCGGAGGCGGGCCGGGCGGACGGCCGGATCCGGCGCCGAAGTCCCGGAACTGACTGTTCATTTCCGTCTGGATCTTGGTCGCTACATCCGCCAAGCCAACCGGACCGGAGGGAACACCGGTCTGCCGCTCGCGCAGATCCGCCAGCGATCGCCCCATCTGGCTGTCCGAAAAGCCCGGCGTGCCAACCTCCGGCGCGCGGGGCCCGTCCCCGAAAAAGGACGTGTCAAAAAGGCCCTGAAAATCAGGCATGGGCGCGTCGTTGGCCCAGGCATAGAGCGAGCCATAAAGGCGCAGCGCCGCGTCCGGAATACCATTGTTGGACAATCCGACAACGCCAGGGGCCGGAGCCGCCACACGCAACCCAAAGAAGCCCAGCGCAAGGGACGCGGACAGGATCATCATCACGAGGCGGACAGGGCGAAACATAGCGAGCGCTCCGTTTGGGTATTGCTGCCCGGACGGAAACACTCAGACATGGCGATTTTTGGGCATGTATCCCCTGCGCGCAGGGCTGTTTGCGGAACGGGCGCCTTTCCGCCTATGCGCCAAGCCACGCGATGACGACGGGGAGCGTCACAATGGAGGCGACGGTGGAGAAGAGGATCGCCGCCGACACCCGCGCCGGGGCCACGCCGTAATGCTGCGCCAGGATGTAAACGTTGCCTGCCACGGGAAGCGCAGATGCCGCGACCATGACCGTCGCCGCGAAGGGGTCGACGTCGAAGAGCACGAACGCCGCGAAGGCCACCGCCGCAGGGTGCAAGAAGAGCTTGGCCGACGCCAACCAGAGCGCAACGCTCACCCGCTCCGCGCTCTTTCCGGCCAATGACGCTCCGATGGCGAAGAGCGCGCCCGGTGTGGCGGCGGCGCCGAGCAGCACCAGAAAACTCTCCAGCGGGGCAGGAAACGGCATCTCCAACGCGGACCACACCAGCCCGGCGGAGATCGAGACGATCATCGGGTTCTTGAGCAAACCCAGGCCCACCGTCCGGAGGATCGCGGGGCTGACGCGCCCGTCGCGGCTGCCCACGATGAGGATCACGATCAGCGAGGAAAACACGATCAGGTCCATCGCCAGGAGCAGCATCAAGGGTCCGATCACCTCCGGCCCGATCAGCATTACGAACATCGGAACGCCAAGAAAGCCGGTGTTGCCAATCACCGAGCACTGCGCCTCTACAGCCGTTTCGTCGATCGGAAGGCGCCGCAAGATGGCGACCCCCGTGGCCAGCAGATAGACCGCAAAGGTGCCCACCAGGTAGGCCCAGATAAAGGGCAGGCTGATGATCTCGCCCAGCGACAGATCCGCTGAAAATCGGAAAAGCATGGCCGACAGCGCAAAGTAAAAGACGAACTTCGTCAGGTAGGCTGTGGCCTCGGGCGTGAAAAAGCCAGTGCGCCCGGCCCAGTAGCCGACGCCAATCAGCCCGAAGAACGGGAGGGTCTCGAAGAAGATCGCCAACATCGCCCCGGCCTAACCCACCGCCGCGCGCAGGAAAACCCGTCGCCTTGCCCGATCGCGTCGCACCGGGCTATGCTGCGCGCGAAGGAGACGCCATGAACGCTGCCTGTCAGACCGTCACCCCGATCAAGCGTGGCCGCAAATACGACCAAGTCATCGCAGGTGCGCGCACCGTCTTTATGGCGTCCGGCTTTGACGGCGCGAGCGTGGATGACATCGCCAAAGAAGCGGGCGTGTCCAAAGCGACGCTCTACTCGTATTTCTCTGACAAGCGGCTTCTCTTCATGGAGGTCGCGTCGATCGAATGCCGCCGTCAGACGGACGACGCCCTTGAGGAGCTCGACATGACGCGCCCTCCGCGCGAGGTGTTGCACTTCGCCGCGGCGCGAATGATCCATTTCCTGCTCTCACCGTTTGGGCGCGGCGCGTTCCGCATTGTCGTCGCCGAAGCACAGCGGTTTCCACAACTGGGCCAGGAATTCTGGGAATGTGGCCCGAAGCGGGGGCGCGCGATTCTCGCAGACTACTTCCGCACGGCGGCCGCACGGGGAGAGCTGCTGATCGAGGATTATGCCCTGGCGGCGGACCAGTTCTCCGAGCTGTGCAAGGCGGATCTCTTCCCGCGGATGATCTTTGGCATCACACAGGATTTCACGGAGGCGGAGCGGCGTCGCGTTGCGGACGGCGCAGTCGACATGTTCCTGGCGCGCTACGGGACAGCGCATCGGCAAAGCCTCGCGGCCGAATAGCGCCCGACGTTAACCCAACGCGCGGTTGCACAGGCCTCGGGCGCGTCCTACCTCTGGCACGCACGACGCGACTGAAGAGGCCCAAGCGATGCTCGCCATCTACGAAATCCTGCAGCTGATCCTGAGCGCAGTCTTTTTCATCATGATTGTCCATATCATCATGAGCTGGCTCATAAGCTTCAATGTGCTGAACTATCGCCAACCGGTCGTCGGCCAGATCTGGGAAGGGCTGAACCGGCTTCTCGAGCCCATCTACCGCCCGATCCGGGGCATTCTGCCCGACACGCGCCCGCTGGACCTCGCGCCTCTTGTTGCCTTTCTGATCGTGATCGCACTCCAGGATATCATTCTCCCTATGGCGTTCGGCCTGCGCTGACGCGGGCCGGTGGGGGTGAGCACGGACGAGGACCCGGAACGCGTCCTGCGCGACGTGTTCGGCTTTGACGCCTTTCGCCCCGGCCAGGCGGAGATTGTGGCCGCCGTCACCTCCGGCGAAGATGCCCTCGCCATCATGCCGACGGGCGGCGGGAAGTCGCTCTGCTATCAGCTCCCGGCGCTCTGTCGCTCCGGTGTGACACTCGTCATCTCTCCCCTGATCGCCCTGATGCGCGACCAGGTGCGGGCGCTGAGGGCGGCAGGGGTCGAAGCAGGGGCTCTGACCTCGGGCAACACCGAGGAAGAGACGGACGAGGTCTGGCGCGCCCTCGATGCGGGACGGCTGAAACTGCTGTACCTTGCACCGGAGCGTCTCGCTTCCGGCTCGATGGACAATGTGCTCCGGCGCGCGGGCGTGCGGATGATCGCCGTGGACGAGGCGCATTGCGTGAGCCAATGGGGCCACGATTTCCGGCCCGACTACTTGCGGATCGGCGCACTCCGCCGAGCCTTGGGGGTGCCCCTCGCCGCCTTCACCGCAACGGCCGACGCAGAGACACGCGATGAAATCGTAGAACGGCTCTTCGAAGGGACACCGCCGCGCACCTTCCTGCATGGGTTCGACAGGCCCAACATCCACCTCGCCTTTGCACCGAAGGCGTCGCCCCGCAGCCAGATCCTGGGATTTGCAGCCGCGCGCAAAGGGCGCTCTGGCATTGTCTATTGCGGCACGCGTGCCAAGACCGAGAGCCTTGCCGCCGCTCTACGCGAGGCTGGGCACGCGGCCCTCGCCTATCACGGCGGGATGGACGCCGAAGCGCGGCGTTCCGTCGAAGCGGCCTTCCAGCGAGAGGATGGGCTGGTTGTCGTAGCCACCGTGGCCTTTGGAATGGGCGTCGACAAGCCGGATATTCGATGGGTTGCCCATGCGGACCTGCCCAAGTCCATTGAAGCGTATTATCAGGAGATTGGCCGCGCGGGCCGTGACGGCGCCCCCGCCGAAACGATGACCCTCTACGGCCCCGAGGACATCCGCCTGCGCCGCTCTCAGATTGACGAGGGCCTCGCGCCCCCTGAGCGCAAGGCCGCAGACCATGGTCGGCTCAATGCTCTGCTAGGCCTCGCCGAAGCCCTCGGCTGCCGCCGCCAGCAATTGCTGGGGTACTTCGGCGAACACTCTGAGCCCTGCGCAAATTGCGACCTCTGCGACAGTCCGCCCGACACGTTTGACGGCACAACGCCCGTGCGGATGGCGCTCTCGGCGGCCTTGCGCACGGAGGAGCGCTTTGGCTCCGGACATCTGATCGACGTTCTGCTCGGGATCGAGACAGACAAAGTCCGCACGCACCGTCACGCGGATCTTCCCACGTTTGGCGTTGGCCGCACTTGGGACAAACGCCAATGGCAGGCCATCATCCGCCAGATGATGGGCCACGACCTGCTTCGCCCAGACCCCGAGCGCCATGGCGCCCTGCGCATGACAGCCGCCGCGCGGCCGCTTCTGCGCGGTGAAGAATCGATCACCCTGCGGCGCGATGCTCTGACGCGGGATCGCGGCCGACCGCAGGTCAAGGCCCTGGTATCAGACGAAAACGCCCCGCTCCTGTCTGCGCTCAAGGCGAAACGGCGAGCGCTTGCGGAGGAGGCACGCGTCCCTGCCTACGTGGTCTTCCCGGACCGTACGTTGATCGAGATGGCAGAGTCCCGGCCCGAGACGCTCGACGAGATGGCCAGAATCGGGGGGGTCGGTGCCAAAAAGCTCGAGCGGTATGGTGCGGCGTTCCTCGAGGTGCTGACCGGCGCGGCGCCTGCCGAGACGCATCCTTCGCGCCGCAGGCTGGCGGGCACGGGCGCCGCTGATCTCTTTGACAGGTTGTCCGAAATGGCCCGTGACCTTGCCCGCGGACCGGACGGGACCGGCAAATATCTGGCGCTGCGCGCAACGACCTTGCGTCACATCGCCGAACGCCGCCCGGACACCGAGGCCGCCCTGACCGGAATTCCGGGCATGGATGCGCAGAAGGTCGAACGGTTTGGTCCCTCTGTTTTCAGGATCGTGACGGAAGACGTCTGATCGTGGCCCCTGTGGGGTAGACGTTCTGACAAGCGCGTATATCTTGTGGTCAAAGGAGGCGCCCATGCTCACCGTCATTTCACCCGCGAAACGTCTGGATTGGTCCGAGATGGACGGGATCGACACCACGGCGCCCGTCTTTCAGGAAGATGCGATCAAGCTGGCCAAGGCCGCAGGGCGCCTGTCCAAGCCGGCCCTGCAAAAGCTGATGGACATCTCTCCAGATCTTGCAAAGCTCAACAAAGACCGGTTTGTCGCCTTCGCCGCCGAGCCGGATCCCATGACGACGCGGCCCGCGGCTCTGGCGTTTGCCGGAGATACCTATATGGGTCTGGAAGCGCGCACGCTCGACACCGATGCATTGCACTGGGCCCAGGATCATCTGCGTATCCTCTCTGGCCTCTACGGTATCTTGCGCCCCCAGGATGCGATCCAGCCCTACCGTCTGGAGATGGGCTCACGCCTGAAGACGCGCCGCGGGCCGGACCTCTATCGCTATTGGGGCGACCGGATCGCAAAAGCACTACGCTCCCAAGCTGAGGAGGTCGGCGCGACGGCCCTCGTCAACTGCGCCAGCCAGGAATACTTCGGTGCAGTCGACATTGAGGCACTGCGCCTCCCGGTTGTCACGCCTGTCTTCATGGAAGAGAAACCCGGTGGTCCGAAAATCGTGAGCTTCTACGCAAAGAGGGCGCGTGGGGCGATGGCGCGCTTTATCGCCGAGCATAGATTGACCGACCCCGAAGCGCTTCTCGCTTTCAACACCGGCGGGTATACCTTTTCGCAGGAGCATTCCGTGCCTGATCGCCCTGTTTTCTTACGCAATGAAGAGGCCGCCCGCGCTGCTGCGTGAGAACACGCGGTCTCGCGTTTGCGACACCGGCCAAGCTTATCGCGATCCAGCCCGCAGATCGTGGGTGAGCCTCCAGTGTTCAACCAAAGATACCGTCGGGAAACGCGTCCAGCTGCCCTCGGAGCGGGTCGTATTCCTAACTTCATTGTTCAGAGCCATCACAGTCGGACCGAGCTTGTTGAGCGCTCAAAGCTAGCTGGCTGCCGCCTCCTCGACCACAGGAGACCGGCAGTCCGCGGGACAGAACTCCAGGATGTGCTCCGTAAGTTGGACACGCTTCAGGGGTTTCGTCGTGTACCGATCTATGCCGCTCGCAAGGATCGCTTCCTTATCCCCGTGAAGCGCGTGCGCTGTCATGGCCACGATCGGGACATGACATCCCTTGCCAGGGGGCGCGGCCGCTTCCTGATCCCGAATGGCGCGAGCTGCCTCCTTGCCGTCCATCCGTGGCATGGAAATATCCATCAACACCAGGTCCGGTTCGAACACGCCATACATCTCCACGGCTTCCTGCCCGTCGAGAGCAAACTTGAGCTCAATGTCCATGCGCGCGAGAAGCTTCTCCAGCACGAACCGATTGGTTTTGTTGTCTTCCGCTGCCAAGACGCGCATGCGGCGCGCCAACGTAGGCGCCGGGGAGGGCGGGGGTCCGTCCGCGTCTGGCGACGTGGAGACTAGAGCGACCGGTGCGTCGCCGCTTGCATCCGGCGTTGCGGGCGCCTCGGTGCCAGCCGGAAGCGCAGGTGCACCTGACGCTTCCGGGGCGGAGGATGCATCAACAGGCTGCGCGGTGTCTAAGGCGCTGGCGCCTTCGTCAAAGTCCGCGGCTGATAAGGTGGGCGAGCTCGGCGTCTGACTGACCGTCGCAGCCGTATCCTGAGGCTGGCTGTGCGGGGAGGCCAGCCCGACGTCCTCATGCGGCAGATCTGACGGAGACGCCTGATCTGGCTCCGCCGCATCCTCTGGCCGTAACTGGTTCTCTGACGGTGGCAGACTGTTCGAGCTCTTCTTGACGGTCGGGTCCTTCGCAGTGGCTTGAGGAGTCTCTACGACCCCGCCCTCTTCTCCACGCATGTCAGCCTTTGAGACATCTGCCAACGGCTTGGACCGCTCTGCAGATTGCGGCAGATTGGCGATCGCCTCGAAGAGATCGCGCCGCAGCATCGGGCGTGTCAACGTGCCGTGAATGCCGGGGGGCAAGGGCGCGTTGGGCCCACCGCTTCCGCCGATTGAAGGCCCGGCGTGGCACACAAGGATCCGGGCGGACGCACAATGCGCCGCGTCAAGAGCCACCGCGAGCTCCGCACCCGTCGTATCTGTAAGCGCATCGTCAATTACAGTGATCTGGAACGGAGGGGCGGACCGCGCAAGGGCAAGCGCATCACTTCCGGACGCCGCGGACGCGACCTCAAGACCGAGCTGTCCCAATTGCCGCATCAAAATCGAAGATTCGTGCCCCTCCGGTGCGACGACCATCGCGCGCCCAATCGTGATGTCGACGTGAGGGAGGCTGCGAACGGGCGATTCCGCGGAAGGCAGCGTGATCCGGAACCCGAAGCACGCCCCCTCCCCCGGCTCGGACTCAACCCAGATGTCACCGCCCATGAGGTGGACAAGCTCCTGTGTGATGGCGAGGCCAAGCCCCGTTCCCTCAAAGGCCCGGTTCTTTTCGCTCTCGACTTGGGCGAACGATCCGAAGATGTGCTCCTGCATGTCCTCAGGAATACCGATGCCTGTGTCCTCGACCGTGACCGTCACGGCCCAGTCCTCATCACTCTGCTGATGGCACAGCACGCCGATGAGCACGTGCCCTTCGCTGGTAAACTTGACCGCGTTGCCGACGAGATTGATCAGAATCTGACGGATGCGCATGGCATCACCGACAAGGCGGGTCGGCGAGAAGAGGTCGTAATCAATATGGAGGCTGAGGTTCTTGTCGCGCGCCGTTGGCCCGAGAAGGGTCACGACCTCGTGGAGAAGGCGTTCCAGGTCAAATGGATCGGGGCGCAACACCATGCGCTCCGCCTCCATCTTGGAGAAGTCGAGAACGTGGTTGATGATATCAAGCAGCGCTTCGCCGGACGACTTGATCGTTGTCACATAGAGGCGCGCTTCATCCTCCATATCGCCTTCAAGGAGCATCTCCGCCATCGCAACGACCCCGTTCATCGGGGTGCGCAGCTCGTGACTCATGTTGGCCAGGAAGGACGACTTTGCCCGGTTCGCCGCTTCGGCGCGATGGCGGGCTTCCTCAAGCTCCTCTTCGCGCTTCTTCATCGCGGTGATGTTCTGCGCGATGCAAACCATGTCCCCATCGCGCGCACGCCTGTCGACGAAGCGGTACCAGGCGCCGGTCCTGAGGCGCGCCTCCTGCGTGGGAATTGGGGCAGCGGCATCCCAACGCTCGAGCATCATGCCGATCCACACGCCGGGATCCTCGCCCTGCAGATCGACGCAATTCTCCTCGACCGCGATGCGCAGGAGCTCCAAATAAAGTGTGCCCGGGCCGATGCGCTCTGAAAAGTTGAAGATCGACAGCCAGGCCGTATTGGCCGCCACAAGCCGGTCCTGGGCGTCGAACACGGCGAAGCCGTCCGTGATCGTCTCCACGGAATCCCAGAGACGACGCTCGATCACTTCGACGTGGTGCTCGGCGCGCTGCAGGTCGGCCTTGACCTGCTCGGTATGCTCCTTGAGACGCTCGGCCTCGCCCCGTTGTTCGATGATCTGGCCCGAGAGGGACCGAGCGTGCTGCGACAGCTTCTTGTTGGCCTCAAAGAGCTCGCGGCTCTTGAGCTCCAGCAGACGCTCTGCCGCGAGGCGTCCGCGGCGCTCTGTGGCGAGCCTGTCGGTCAGATCCATCGAATGGGGCCTCCTGCACACGGGGTGGATCACATTGGCGGCACTGTGGGGGGATTTGATGAACAGCGGTTTAAGTTTGCCGGATCCGAACGCCGAAGAGGTCGCAGGACCTTCGGGTTTTCATCCCGGGCGCGTGCCAATAGACCTTTGGGATGCAAGACCCGCCGGCGCCATCCGTCCAGACCACTCTCTCCGAGAAGATCGCAGCCGGGGCGCTGCGCTCCGATCCGGCGCAGGAAGCGGCCGCACATAAGCTTGACGGAATCCGCACGGCGATCCTGAGCAAGCCCGCGCCGAAACGCAGCGGGCTCAAGGGGTTCTTTGCGAAGGCACCCACGCCAGTGCGCGTCGACGGGCTCTATATGTGGGGTGGCGTCGGGCGGGGGAAGTCCATGCTGATGGACCTCTTCTTCAACGTGGTGCCGATCGAGCGCAAGCGGCGTGTTCATTTCCACGCTTTCATGCAGGAGGTGCATTCGGCGCTGCACGAGGCGCGCAAGACAGGGGTCGACGACGCTATCCTGCCGGTCGCCGAGGAGATCGTTGCCCATGTTGACCTGCTCTGCTTCGACGAAATGCAGATCACCGATGTCGCGGACGCGATGATCGTGGGCCGCCTCTTCGACCGGATGTTCGATGCGGGCGTGACGATCGTGACCACGTCAAACCGCCCACCCCATGATCTCTACAAGGATGGGCTGAACCGTGACATCTTCCTCCCCTTTATCGACCTGATCCAAGCGCATATGCCCGTGCACGAGCTGGTGTCGGAACAGGACTACCGGCAGGGAAGGCTGCAGGGCTCCCCTGTCTATTTCACGCCGAACAACCACGAGGCGCGGGACGCAATCAACGCGCTCTGGGAAGACCTTTGTGATGCGGAGCCGCACCCCCTGATCTTGCGTGTGAAGGGCCGGGATGTCGAACTGCCCGCCTTCGCCAATGGCGTTGCACGCGCGGGTTTCTTCGATCTCTGCGGCCACGCGCTGGGACCGGGGGACTACCTGGCAATCGCGGAGGCCGTCCGGGTGCTGATCTTGACGGACATCCCGCAGCTCGGCCGCAGCAACTTTAACGAAGCGCGCCGGTTCGTAACCCTGATCGACGCGCTCTACGAGGCGCGCGTGCGTCTCATCTGTTCGGCCGCAGCGGAGCCGGAGTTCCTCTACATCGAGGGTGAGGGCAGCTTTGAGTTTGAGCGCACCGCCAGCCGCCTGCGGGAAATGCAGGCGGAGGGCTGGGGCACAGCGTAGATCCCGCGACAGAGACCAGCGGCACCTGTCGCGCCCGTTTCAGCGCGGCGACCCGCGGGAACGTGTCCGATGATGGCCACCCCGACATATTGCATCGATCCAGCGCCAAAAAAAGCGCCCGCCCCTTGGGGAGGGCGGGCGCGTCCAGGGTCTTGGCGGCGGAAACTGAGGGACCGCCAAGGCTCCCCACGAGGAACCGAAGCTACGTACGCAAGTCAGGCAGGATCAGACGCTGGCCCACGCGGATACGATCCGGCGTGGACAAGATCCTGCGATTGGCCTCGAAGATGCTCTGGTAGAGCGAGGCATTGCCGTAAAATCGCCGTGCGATGGCACCCAGGCTGTCGCCGGGCTGCACCGTGTAAAAGAGCGCGTCGGTTGTTTCGGTTGCGGTCTGTACCACACGCACTTCCACCCCTGCCACACCGCCGGCCGACGCGGCAGACGGCGCCCGGACAGGGGTGGGGGTTCCGGAGGATTTCTGCACGATATCCGCGAGCAAGGTCCGGGTATCGAGCCGACCGTCTGGCGTCCGCAGAGCTGCGGGTACGGCGATGTAGCCTGCGTCGGCGGCATCGTTCAGCACCTGATCGAGGTAGCTGTCACTACCGGTGTCGGACAATGCGCGCTCGATCAGAACCGAGAGGTCGTCAGCAGACGGGGGGGTGCCGGTGGACGGAGGGGCGACGGGTGCCGTGGCGAGGGTCGGGGCGGCCAAGGCCTGCCCGAGAGCGACCTCACTCTCGCTCGCGCGCATCGCCTGATCGACAATCTCCGAAAGAGTGCGGTTGCCGGGCTTGGGCGCGGTCACCTCTGAGGGCGCCCCCAGACCAGCCAGCACCGCTCGGGTCAGCGCGTCCAGCTCGGACGGGACCGTCGCGCCAGCCGACACCGACGCGGCCCCCGTGGCGCGGGCGATGCTGGACACCGCATTCGCCGTCAGCCTTGCCATCTCGGCCTGTGGCTCAGCGCTTTGGCCGGGAAAGGCGGGAGACGCCGGATCTGTCAGCCGGGCTCGCGCGACGAGATCGCTCCAGCCACTGGATGCGGTCTCGGTTCCGAGGGGTCTACGCGCCTCCGTCAGAACGAACATCCCGACCGCGCCGCCGATGACGAGCAGACAAACGAGGACCAGTCGGATCATGGCAAACCTCTGACGTGGCGAAGGGACGGGGCTGGGCTCATCCCTGGCTCTGCGGTGTGACCTTGGTCAGACCCATCAGCTCCCAGAGCTGCATTCCGCCCCGGTAGTATTTTATCTTTTCAGCAGGATACCCCGCTTCGATCATATTCCGGATCGCGCGGGGCGTCTGCCCGCACCAGGGACCGTTGCAAAACAGCAGGACATCGAGCGCGTCGGCGAAATCCAGGCCATCCGCCATCTCTCGTGCGCCGAGCGCGATCAGGATGTCAGTCCTGTACGGGTTGGACGGCTCAAGCGTGGCAAAAGGAACGTTGACCGCGCCGGGGATCGTCCCTTTGTCGAACCACGCGGGCACGCGGCTGTCGATCAACAAGCCCTCGCCCGCCGCCACCTGCGTTTCCAGAAACTCGATCAGTTCAAGTTCGCCGACGGTTTTCACCCCGGGCGCCGCTTCCATGGGATTGATGCAATCGGGCGGACAGGCGCGGGCGGTTCTGGTGAACTCGCCGCTCAAACGGGCATCCGGGTCCTGCGTGCGGCCGATAACGATGACCTCACCATTGAGCTCGATCCGCGCCTCTAAGAGGCCCGGCTCAAGGCGCACCTCCTGCGCAACGGCTGGCCACGCGCAACATTCCACCAGACCCGCCCAAAGACCGCTTCGACCCATGCGATTTCCCCCAGCATCAACACACCATATCTCGACGAGACCGCTGGCAGGCGGGGTGCGATTGATATCTACCGCTAGATCTAGCGTGCGCATGACTCGTCGTCAAAGGCTGATTCGCGTTACGCGAACCTCACTGGTGGACCGGTGCGGCTTTCCGGCACCGGTCGTGTGCGGGACGGGCTTTTCAGTTGCGACGTCCGGCGCAGGGCGGCTGCCCTCTCCTGGCTCTTGCTCTGGCTCTGGCTCTGGCTCTGGCTCTGGCTCAGAGTGCTTCCTGACGCCGCAGAACGGCGCCTGCCAAGTATAGAGAGCCGAAGATCAGCACGCGCGCAAAAGGCGCCCTCTCGGCGATAGAGGCGAGCGCGTGATCCACGTCCGTTGCAACCATTGCCGGAATCCCGCAGGCCTCCGCAGCGGCGACAAGCGCGCCTGTGTCATGGCTTGCCGGCTCATCCGGCACAGGAACGGCCGTCAGCGCCGTCGCCAGTCCGGCAAAGGGCGCAAGGACCGCATCCGGATCGCGCGCGCCCTGCAAGCCAAAGATCAGATGGAGCGGGCGGCTATCGCCCGAACCCGCAGCGCGGGTCCGCAGCGTTTCAGCCGTGGCGCGTGCGGCATGCGGATTATGTCCCGCATCGAGCCACAGCTCGCCCTTCGGCAACAGGTCGGGAAGGGGGCCGTCCGAAAGCCGCTGCATGCGCGCGGGCCAATGCGCATTGGCAAGAGCGGCGGCACACGCCCCATCGTCATGACCAAGATGGCGGAGTGCGGCCAGGGCGATCCCCGCATTCTCGATCTGGTGACGCCCGGGCAGCGCGGGGAGCGGCAGGTCAAGCAGGCCCCGCTCGTCCTGATAGACAAGGCGGCCATGTTCTTCGCCCACGTGCCAATGCTGGCCGAAAATCGAAAGAGCCACCCCAAGCCGCGCGGCACGCGCTTCGATCACCGCGAGCGCGTCGTCGCGCTGGCGCCCGACGATACAGGGCACGCCGCGCTTCAGGATCCCGACCTTTTCGCCTGCGATCGCAGCGAGGGTGTCCCCCAGGAAGGACTGGTGGTCCATGTCGACAGGGGTGATGATGCAGAGCTCGGGCGCCGCGATCACATTCGTCGTGTCCGCCCGTCCGCCAAGACCGACCTCTAGCAAAAGCCGGTCCCCCGCCGTTTCGGCATAGGCGATGAACGCCGCGCAGGTGCTGGCCTCAAACTGTGTGATTGGCGCGTTGGCGTTGGCCGCGAGCGCACGGGACAGGACGTCCACCAGCGCAGGCTCGCTGATCTGCTCACCGGCAAGCACCACCCGCTCATGGAACCGCACGAGATGCGGCGAGGTATAGGTGTGGACCCGCTCCCCTGCCGCTTCGCATCCTGCGCGGACCATGGCAAGCGTCGACCCCTTGCCATTCGTGCCCGCGATATGAACGACGGGAGGCGTGCGCATTTGCGGATTCCCGAGCGCTTCGAGCAAGCGGAAAGACCGGTCCAGAGACAGGTCGATCTTGCGGGTGTGCAACTCGGCCATGCGTTCGAGCAAGGCATCGCTGGTCACGCCGTAATTCGGCGCGTTCACGGGCGTGGCTCCGTGGGGGGCTCGGGCTGGGCGGTTTCCGCTTCTTCGGGCCAGCGTTCCTCGTCTTCCGGCGGGCGCTCGGCCGAGGCAATGTCCGACGGCGGCGGCAGATCCGCGATGACGGCGGGCGGCAGACCCATCAACTGGCGGGTCAGCACGATCAGTTCCTCGCGCATGTGGCGGCGGTGCGTCACACGGTCGAGCATGCCGTGGTCGAGCAGGTACTCGGCGCGCTGGAATCCTTCGGGCAGTTTCTCGCGGATCGTCTGCTCGATCACACGTGGGCCGGCAAAGCAGATCAGGGCGTTGGGCTCGGCGATATGGATGTCGCCCAGCATCGCATAACTTGCCGTCACGCCGCCCGTGGTCGGGTGGGTCAACACGACGATGTAGGGCAGGCCAGCCTCGCGCAGCATCTCAACCGCCACGGTCGTCCGCGGCATCTGCATGAGCGAGAGGATCCCCTCCTGCATACGCGCGCCCCCCGCAGCGGAAAAGAGAATGAAGGGGCGGCGCAGCGCGCGGGCCCGGTCCGCCCCGGCAACCACCGCGTTGCCCACGTACATTCCCATAGAACCGCCCATGAACGAGAAGTCCTGCGCTGCGGCCACGACAGGCGTGCGCCCCATCTCACCTTCCGCCACCAGCATCGCTTCGCGCTCGCCGGTGTCGCGCTGCGCGCTGCGCATCCTGTCAACGTAACGCTTGCTGTCGCGAAAATGAAGCGGATCGGCCACCGGCTCCGGTACGGGAACCTCGGCAAAGATCCCACCGTCAAAGAGCGTGGCGAACCGGGCACGCGGTGTGAGCGCCATGTGATGCCCGCAATTGGTACAGACGTTGAGGTTTTGTGAGAGCTCTCGGTGAAACAGCATCGTGCCGCATTCGGTACATTTGGTCCACAAGTGCTCTGGCATCTCGCGGCGGGAAAACAGCGAGTTGATCTTGGGACGGACGTAGTTGGATATCCAGTTCATGGCGGGCCTCGCACCTCTTGCGCCCACATAAGCGGGCCGCCCGTCAGATGCAAACGTCCCTCGTCAAGGGCCCTCGCCGATCCGCAGGATCGGCGCCCCCCTCAAACGCAGCCAAACCAAAGGATTTGCTGCCTAGGCGCTAAAGACACCCCGTGCCCTGGACTCTAGCCGTCGAGCAGGCGGGCGGTGACCGCCCAGACACCCAGCATCAGAAGGACGGTCAGGGCAATCCCCAGACTCTGTGGCCCGGCCTGACCGAGATCGGTATCCGACACAAAGAGCGCGAGACCCGAAATCGAGCCCGCCGCAGACGTCACGAACATCCCGAAGAAATTGTTGCCCAGGTGGATGCCCATGGCGGCCCCGAGGCTGCCCGTCCGCTCCGTCAGATCCGCCGCGACCATGGCAAAGGTGAAGGCGGCCAGCAGCACCAGCGGCAGGTTGTCCCCGGCCCCTGGGCTCGCGTGCAGCAGCGCAAACACGATCGATGGGATCCACATCCACACAACGCGGCTCGCAAAGCGCACGGCCAGTTGCTGCTGCAAGTAACCACGAAAAAAGAGCTCCTCCGCACCGATCTGCAACAGCAAGAACGGCAAGGCCAAGGGCAGCCACAGCAGCCAGCGCCCGACGGCAAGGTTGACCGCTGGCGGATCGAGCCAGAATCCCAGGAGCGTGAACCCGAGATACGCCGGGATCAGCACGGTCAGGGCGGTGAGAAACCCGCGCCACCATGCATCCCAAGGCCCAAAGAGCGAGCCGGGACCACGAAAGTGCAGCGCCCCCGCAGACACGACCGCCCCTATGGCAAGCCCCGCGAAGGTGGCGAGCAGCAGGATGACCTTTGCCGGCGTATCGGGGGCGGCGAGAGAATTGACAAACGGCATGATACCAAATGCGCCCTGTTGCGCAGCGACGACCGCCGTCGCCCCCGCCAGGATCAAAGCCGTGCCGCCCATCCAGATGAAGAGCGTCAGCAGGACACCAAGGATGATCCGCCAGAGCTGCGGATAAAGCGCGGCGTCATGCAACGAGGCTTCGAATTCGGGCGCGCGCATCGGCCGGTCCTTTCACATTCGCAACGGTGCTGCTCCGTTCGGATTGCACGGATTGGCATTGGGCAAACCACCTAGGGCGGCGTCGCGCCAAGCACAATCTGCGCCCATCACCCGCCGGGCATACGTCCGCTGAGCCAGCCGATCACCGCATCGGCAAGTTCATCTGGTCTCGTAAAAGCAAGATCATGCCCCGCATCCGGCAAGACAAGCTGCTGGGCCGCCGGGTTTGCACCGGCCAGCCGGTCTTTCGAGACGAGGGGAATCACCAGATCGCTGTCCCCCCAGATCGCAAGGACAGGCATGCCGCGCGACGCAAGGCGCCCGTGGCGCGCCTCCTGTCGCTCCGCCAGAAGGTGGCGCATCGACGACAGATGCGACGGCAGGGTCCCGCGACGGCCGACCTCCTGAGCCACGATATGTGGGAAGTCCGGCAGGTGGCGTACGTCGACCTTGGCATCATCTCGCGTCAGCGTCCGTGGCCCCAAGAGAGACCACAGCGCATCGCCCAAGACCGGCACGGAGGTTGACAAGCCGTAAACCCCGGACGGCGCGTCGCGCAGCCCGCCCGAGGCGAGCAGGCATATGCCCGACGTGCGCTCTGGGAAGCAATCCGCAAATGCGGTCACGACAGCACCGCCCATGGAGTATCCCACAAACGGCACCGGGTCACGGAGGCCGCAGGCGTCGAGCACGTCGCGCAGATGGCGCGTGAAGAACGCGGCATCCTGCCGGGACATCGGCGCATCTGACAGGCCGCGGCCGAAATGGTCGTACCGCAGCACCCGGTATCCTGCCTTGGCCAGACGCTCGGTGAGCGGGTCAAACACCCGCAACGGCGTCGACAGGCCATGCACGCAAACAACGACCCGGCCGCCCTCAGGCCCGTCCCATCGCACATGGGTCCGCCCCTGACGGAGCCGCAGGAATCCACCGGGGGCGTCTGCCTGCGCCGCGCGGCTCCGGGGCACGCGGCGCGCCTCTGCAATCTGACCGGCGATCAGCAGCAGCGCTGCGCCACTGAGCGCCAGGAGGCATAGCAACGCGAATGTCGTCACAGACCATCGCCCTTCCGCGCGTCTTGCCAACGCCCGTGGATGTGGCGGGCCACCATGAGGTCAAGATGCGCACCTCCACCATTCTTGAAGAGCGTAATGTCCTCGGGCGCGCGCTCGAACGCGTCGAGTTCATAGTAATCGGCGACGATGTCCTCTCGGGTGATGATCCCGCGCGCAAGCGGGTCCTTGAGTTCGCCGATATGGTCCAGCGTCGTGTCACGGCTGTCGACAAAGAGACGGGCGCGCTGAACGGCGGCATCATCCGCCTCGCGCATGTCGGGACGAAAGGCGCCAATGAGGTCGATGTGCTGGCCGGGGCGGAGCCAAGCGCCCTTCAGGATCGGCTCCGAACTCATCGTCGCGCAGGAGATAATGTCCGCCGCCCGGGCTGCTCCCTCAAGGTTGGCTGCAAGGATCGCACCCGTGGCTTGGGCCAGGGCTTCGGCCTTGGAACGCGTCCGGTTCCAGATCGCGAGGCGCGCCGCGGGAAACGCCGCGCGATACGCCTCCGTCAGGGACGCGGCAACGGCCCCCGCCCCGCAGATCAAGATGGCCGCTGGGTCCGGCATGGCGAGGCGTCGCGCGGCAAGCAGGCTATCGGCCGCTGTCTTCCACTTCGTGACGAGGTGAAAGTCCACGAGGGCCTCAAGCTCCCCGGTCGCATCGGAAAAGAGGCTCACAGCACCGTTGATGACGGGTCGGCCGCGCCGGGCATTGCCGGGCAGGATCGTCGCCGACTTCACCGCCACGCCCATCCCGTCGATCCAGGCGGCGCGGGACAGGAGCGTATCATCCCCCCGATAGAGGAACGTATCCCCAAGTTCCGCGCGGGGGCGACGGTGCCCCTCGGCGATGGCCTCCGTCATCGCCAGCCAGTCCAGATGAGCCTCCGCCTCGGCGGGCACGAGTGTCACGCTCATGATCGTCTCCCTGCTGTCGGCGCAGCAAAGACTGCCGGTGCGCCCTTGGCAAGTCGCCTTCGGGCTCTCTCTTTTGCGGCACCGGCCCGAGAGCGGGCTGCACCGCGAACGGAGGGCAGGATGCGACTGTTGATTCTAGGGGCGAGCCACGGGATCGGGCGCGAAACGGTGCGCGAGGCGCTCAGCGCAGGGCATCAGGTGCGTGCCCTCGCCCGCAACCCAGGGGCGCTTGCGGCTGGGCCGGACCTCGAACCTGTGCAGGGCGATGCGACACATCCGGAGGATCTCCGCCCGGCGCTCGACGGGGTCGATGCCGTCATACTAGCAGTCGGTCTGGGCCGCGACGTCCGTCGGCTCGTCCAGCGCACAACCCTTTTTTCCGACAGCGCCCGCGCGCTCCTGCCTCTGATGCAGGAGCTTGGCCCGAAGCGTCTTCTGGCTGTTACCGGTTTTGGCGCGGGCAACAGCGCCAGCGCGATGAGCACGGTGGAACGGCTGGGCCACCGCGCCATCCTCGGCCGCGCCTACGCCGACAAGGATGTGCAGGAGGAGATGATCCGAAACTCCAACCTTGACTGGACACTGGTGCGTCCCGTCATCCTGACAAACAACGCGGGCACAGGGCGCTACAAGGTGCTGGCAGACCCTGCGACTTGGCGCAACGGGCTCATCGCCCGCGCCGATGTGGGCCATTATCTGGTGCGCGCGGCGGCAGAGGGTGCGAATACGCGCGAGGCTGTTGTGCTCGCGCGCTGATGGCGCGCTCGTAACGCGGACCTCCGCCCACGGGGGGCGTCGGGATCCTGGCTTGTTCGGCGACCGCGTGGCTACGGCGAAATCACAGTCGCTCCGGAGATGCCGACGGCATTGCCAGAGGTAAAGGACGCCTTCGCGGAGTCCTCGACGAAGGCCTCAAGCGAGACCTTGCCCGGCAGGTTCGGTGACTGGCCCAGAACCTCGCTCTCCTGGAGGACGAAACCGCACGCGAATGCGATAACCATCACCAATCCGGCCGTGACGGCGCGCTGCTTGACTGGCTGTGCAATCTTCATGCCTTGCACCTCCCATTGATCCCGGTGCTTTACCCTTTGGTTAACCGTATGGGCCATGAAGGGCGGGGATGAGGCGCAAAAGAGGCCGCGGGAGCCAGGCTTGCCGCGCGCGAGCCCCATTTCCGACGCAATTGGACGGCGGGATCTCCACTCCGCCCATTCCACGTGCATTGTGTCCGATCTTAAGCCAATTGGCCGTGGCAGTGCTTGAACTTTTTACCCGAGCCACAAGGGCAAAGGTCGTTGCGCCCTGGATTGCCCCAGCTTGAGGGATCCGATTCGACGAAGCCGGCGCGCGGCGTTCCCGCAGCTGCGCGCTCCGTGGCGCCACCCGCGGAGGTCGTACCTGCCGCTGCGCCAGCGGGCGCGCCGACGGTCTCGGGCTGCTTGGCCGGCGCTTGGAGCTGTTGCTGCTGCGCGAGAAGCTGCGCCATCATCGCCTTTTGCTCTTCTTCAGAGAGCGGGCGGATCTGGCTGAGCTTTTGAGCCACGTCGAAGCGCAGGCCGTCGAGGAGCCCGGAGAAGAGCTGGAATGCCTCCGTCTTGTACTCGTTGAGCGGATCGCGCTGCGCATAGCCGCGGAAGCCGATGACGGAGCGCAGGTGCTCCAGCGTCAGCAGATGCTCGCGCCATTTGGTGTCGATCGTCTGCAGGATGACCTGCTTTTCGATGCCGCGCATCGTGTCCGGGCCGAAGGCGACCGCTTTGCCCGCCATCAGCTCGTCGGACGCCTTGTAGAGCCGCTCGCGGACATCGTCATCGTCGACGCCCTCTTCATCAGCCCACTTCATGACGGGGACGTCGAGCCCAAGCTTATCCAGCACGGACGCGTAGAGCTTTTCCGTCTCCCATTGATCGGCGTAGGACTTCTTGGGCATGTACGTGTCGACGAGGTCGTCGATCACCTGGTAGCGCATGTCCTGAACGATCTCGGAGAGGTCCTCGGCCTCCATGATCTCCATGCGCTAGCCAAAGATGACCTTGCGCTGATCGTTCATCACGTCGTCGAACTTCAGCAGCTGCTTGCGGATGTCGAAGTTGCGGCCCTCGACCTTCGCCTGCGCCTTTTCGAGCGACTTGTTCACCCAAGGATGGATGATCGCCTCACCCTCCTTCATGCCGAGACGGCTGAGCATCTTGTCGAGCTTTTCCGAGCCGAAGATGCGCATCAGGTCGTCTTCGAGGCTCAGGTAGAACGAGCTGCGGCCCGGATCGCCCTGACGGCCCGAGCGGCCGCGGAGCTGGTTGTCGATCCGGCGGCTTTCGTGGCGCTCGGTGGCAAGCACGTAGAGACCGCCCACGTCCTTGACCTTCTGCTCGTCGGCCTGGTGTTCGGCCTCAATGCGCTGGCGGACGGCTTCGGGGTCAGCCTCCGGGTCCGCCGCGATGGCCTCCATGATCTTGAACTCGACGTTGCCGCCCAGCTTAATGTCCGTCCCGCGCCCGGCCATGTTGGTGGCGATGGTCACAGCGCCCAGCTTGCCCGCATCAGCGACGATCTGGGCCTCCTGCTCATGCTGGCGCGCGTTCAGGACGTTGTGCGGGATCTCGGCCTTTTCCAGCAGCTTGGCGAGCATCTCAGACTTCTCGATCGACGTCGTGCCAACGAGCACCGGCTGCTGGCGCTCATGCGCCGCGCGGATCGCGGAGACGATGGCGTCGTACTTCTCGCGGCTCGTGCGGTAAACCTGATCGTCCTCGTCCTTGCGGGCGATCTCGCGGTTCGTCGGCACTTCTACGACGCCGAGGCCATAGATCGTCATAAATTCCTCGGCCTCGGTGGCGGCCGTGCCGGTCATCCCGGCGAGCTTGCCATAAAGGCGGAAGTAGTTCTGGAACGTCACGGACGCGAGCGTCACGTTCTCGGGCTTGATGTCGACGTCTTCCTTGGCCTCGATGGCCTGGTGCAGCCCGTCCGACAGGCGCCGCCCGGCCATCATCCGGCCGGTGAACTCGTCGATCAGGACAATCTCGCCATTGCGGACAATGTAGTCCTTGTCCTTCTGGAACATCTTGTGGGCCTTGAGCCCCTGGTTGATGTGGTGGACGAGCGTGGTGCTCTCTGGATCGTAGAGCGATTGGTCCTCTGCGAGCAGCCCCAGCTGATACAGGCGCTTTTCGAGGAATTCGTTGCCTTCGTCGGTGTAAGTCACATTCCGCTGCTTCTCGTCGAGCGTGAAGTGCTCGTCGGTCAGCTCAGGGATGACACGATCCACGTCTTTGTAGAGACGCGAGCGATCTTGGCTGGGGCCGGAGATGATGAGCGGGGTCCGCGCTTCGTCGATCAGGATCGAGTCCACCTCGTCGACCACAGCAAAGCCGTGGCCGCGCTGGGACATGTCGGCCAGCTCCGACTTCATGTTGTCGCGCAGATAATCGAAGCCGAGCTCGTTGTTCGTCGCATAGACGATGTCGCACTTGTACGCGGCTTTCTTTTCGGCGTCGGGCTGCTGCGGGACAACGATCCCAGTCGTCATACCCAAAGCGCCATAGACCTTGCCCATCCACTCCGCGTCGCGGCGGGCGAGATAGTCATTGACGGTCACGATGTGCACGGGCGCGCCCGAGAGCGCGTTGAGATAGGCGGGGAAGGTGGCGACGAGCGTCTTGCCCTCGCCCGTCTTCATCTCCGCGATGTTGCCCTGGTGCAGGAACATCCCGCCCATCAGCTGCACGTCGAAGGCGCGCAGGCCCAGCGCCCGTTTGGCGGCCTCGCGGCAATTGGCAAAGGCCTCCGGCAGGATCGCGTCCAGGCTCTCGCCCCCCTCGATCCGCTTGCGGAATTCCGCCGTCTTGTCGATGAGCCCCTCGTCGGTCAGCCGCTCAAACTCAGGCTCCAGCGCGTTGATCTTCTCGACCGTGGGCCGCGTCGCCTTGACCTTGCGGTCGTTCGGCGTGCCGAAGATCTTCTTTCCGAGAGTTCCGATACCGAGCATGGGCCGCCTGCGTTGTTGCACGTCTTCGTGTCTCAAGGGCGGCTTGCCCCCCCCGACACGCAGCGATACGTAAGCGTGAACGAGTGCGGCCCGGCCCTCGGGCTCATGCGATGTAAGGGGCCGTCTGATACGTGTCAACGTCGCGCGAGGGCGCGGCCCATGAGGAGCACTTCACGATGAACGCCCGTATTTCCTGGCTTTCCGGAGCACTCGCCTTCGCGCTCGCCGCCACTGCGGCCCCACTCACCCTCCAGGCACAGGACTATGATGCCGATACGGTGCTCGTCACCGTCGACGGAACGGAGATCACGCTCGGCCATATGATTGTCGCCAAGGGCACCCTGCCGGCGCAATACCGCCAGCTTCCGGACGAGGTGCTCTTCCCCGGGATCCTTGACCAATTGATCCAGCAAGTCGCGTTGGCGCAGTCGCTTGAGACCCCAACGAAAGCCACTGAACTGACGATCGAAAACCAGCGCTCCGGGCTCCTTGCCGGTGAAGCGCTCGGCATCGTCTCGCAAGATGCCGTCACCGACGAGGCGCTCCAGGCGCTCTACGAGGAACGGTTCTCCGATGCCTCTCCCACACAGGAATTCAACGCCTCTCACATTCTCGTGGAAACGGAAGAAGAGGCGATCGCCCTGATCGCAGAGCTGGAAGGCGGTGCGGATTTCGCCGCCCTCGCGCAAGAGCACTCCACCGGCCCGTCCGGCCCGAACGGCGGTGCGCTCGGCTGGTTCGGTTCCGGGCAGATGGTGCCCGAATTCGAGACCGCCGTGCTCGCATTGGAGCCCGGGAATGTCTCCCCGCCCGTCCAAACCCAATTTGGCTGGCATGTCGTTATCCTCAATGAACGGCGCATGGCGGGAGCCCCACCACTCGAAGAGGTCCGCCAGGAGCTTGCAGCGGAACTCGAGAGTGCCGCCGTCGAGGCACGTATCGCAGAGGTCGTGAAAGACGCGCGGGTCATCCGCCAGGGCGTCACTATTCCACCCGAAGCGCTGTCCGACATGAGCCTGGTCGCACCCTGAGGCCGCACGATGGCTGATCTGCCCGTTTCGCCCCTGGCGCCTGATCACTTCCCCGACCTGTCCGAGATCCGCGGCCTGCGCCTGGGCGTCGCGGAAGCCGGTGTGCGTTATAGCGGCCGTACTGATGTCATGCTTGCCACATTGGTGCCGGGGACCACGATCGCGGGGGCCTTTACCACGTCGGCGACGCGTGCAGCTCCCGTTCTCGATTGCGAGGGCAAGATCGGCCACGACAGCCCCGACGGCGCGGCGATCCTCGTCAACGCTGGCAACGCCAACGCCTTTACCGGCATCGCCGGCACCCGCGCCGTCGATTCTCTGACCAAGGCTACGGCCAAAGCGCTCTCCCTGCCCGCAACGCGCGTCTTCACCGCGTCCACCGGTGTCATCGGAGAGCCCCTTCCGTCCGAGCGCGTCGCAGCGGTCCTGTCGGATCTTGCACATCAGGACGCGGCAAATTGGGAAAGCGCCGCCCGGGCGATCATGACAACGGACACATTCCCCAAGGGCGCGGGTGCCACCGTGAGCACGCCGGACGGTCAAATCCACATCGCCGGCATTGCCAAGGGCTCGGGGATGATCGCGCCGGACATGGCGACCATGCTCGTCTACATCTTCACGGATGCCGCGATGTCGCGCGCCGAGCTGCAATCCCTTGTCGACCGCTTCACCCCGGTCACCTTCAACGCCATCACGGTGGACAGCGACACATCGACCTCCGACACCCTGCTCGTCGCCGCGACCGGGACCGGCCCCAAGGCCACGGCAGAGGGTCCTTTCGCCACGGCACTCCACGACGTGATGCGCGCGCTCGCACATCAGGTCGTCCGCGATGGAGAGGGCGCCACGAAGTTCGTCGAGGTCGACGTCACCGGAGCGGCGCACGCGGCCGATGCCAAGCGCGTTGCCATGGCGATCGCCAATTCGCCGCTCGTCAAAACCGCGATCGCCGGAGAAGATCCCAACTGGGGTCGCATTGTGATGGCCGTTGGCAAATCCGGCGCAAGGGCCGACCGCGACCGCCTGTCGATCCGCATTGGCCCCCACGTCATCGCCGAAAACGGCCAACTCGCAGAGACCTACACGGAGGCGGATGGCGCGCGCTATATGAAGCTCCCAGAGATCAAAATCGGGGTGGACCTCGGTCTCGGCGATGGGGCTTTCACCGCCTGGACCTGCGATCTCACCCACGCCTACATTGACATCAACGCCGACTACCGCTCATGACACCAGCGCATCCCTCTCCTCTTTCGCGTCCCCGCGCTCCTTCATTGTGCTCCAAATATCCCCGTCGGAGGCGTCTGACCTTGCCTAAAGCGCCCGCGCTCTGGGTCAGTCTCACGAAATGAAGATCGTCCTCGTCTCCGCCGTCGCCCTTGTTGACGTAGACGGACGCGTGCTCCTCGCACAACGCCCGGAAGGGAAATCAATGGCAGGTCTCTGGGAGGTCCCGGGCGGCAAGATCGAAGCCGGCGAGACACCGGAAGCCGCCCTGATCAGGGAACTGCAAG
>JBCCYI010000007.1:0-42110 GCA_039189975.1 Pseudomonadota bacterium | reverse complement strand
TCGGTGCCGCTCTCGGTGTCGATGTCGAGCACGTCGTCCTGCATGTCGAACGCCAGCTGCGTCGTCAGGTTGAACGTGCGCGAGCGCACCCAGGGGTAGAAGATCCGCGCCGACAGCCGGGTGAAGTCACTCGGCAGGTCCGGCCCGTCGCCCTGACTGTTGGTCTGGCTGTTGGTGCCTTCGATGTTGAAGGTCAGCCCGTCGTTGCCGATGGGGACGACCGCACCGGCCGAGAAGGTCAGCAGCGTCGGGTCGTCAAAGAGGTTGTCATCGGGGTGAAACGACAGGCGGGCGTAGATCGACTCGCCGAAGCCGAGCAGGCCGTTGGCCTCGACCCCGAAGTCGAGCTTGTAGTTGCCCAGGCTGTCGGAGAGGGAGTTGTCCGCACCGATGAAGCCAGTCAGCCGCTGGTACTCCGGGTCGAGGATGATGACCGTGCCGCCGGGCTCTGCCCCCGCCTGGAGCGCCGAGCCGAGGGCGACGCCGTAGGTGTCGCCGGCCAGAAGAATGCGGCGCTCGAGCTCCGCGCTCTGGAGCGCGCCCTCGCCCACCAGCGGGTCGGTCAGCCCCTCCAGGCGTCCGCGGAGGTTCTCGGGAACGTTCGATGTGTCGATGTCTTCGACGAAGCCGCTGACGACCTCCAAGCTCAGCACCCCGCCGTCGCGCAGCTGCTGCTGGGGCAGGACGACACGGGTCAGCACGAACCCCTCGTTGATGTAGGCGGCTTCGAGCGCTGCCGCCGCCTCGAAGAGCTCGGAGGCGGCGATGCGGCCGCGGGTGAGTCGCTGGCGCACAGCTTCGGTTTCCACGCGCAACTCGGGCCGCGTGCCCTCCACGACGACGTCGCTGATCTGGATCGAGAGGTTTTCGGCACCCGGCGGTGCGGCCAGACCTGGCGCTCCGGAGAAAACGAGCGAGCCCTGCAACCGCTGCTGTGGTGGTGCAAAGTCGCTATCCGTTACCTGACTAGCGGTCTGTGCGTGAGGCAGTATGGGCGCGGCGGCCACAAGAAGGGCACAGGTGGCTGCCCTCGCAGCCAATACTCGCTGACGCCCCAGGGGCACAGAGGAATGGATCAAGGCGGCTCTCCGACGTTCCGCAACACTTCACGAACTCCTTAACAGAAGGAAAACGTAAAAAGAAGCGCTTGGCGCCGGACACCGCGCCGCGAGACAAGATGCGACGAATTGTGACCGGATTGCCTCAGGGGCAACCGTCTTGGGCGTCGCTGACGTCTGTTGCCATGTCCAGAAGACCCGTCACATCGAGGTGCGCTTCCATGTGGTTGGCGAGCGCGTCCAGCGTGTTCTCGACGCGTGCGTCGTAGGTGCCCTCCGCCCGCTGACCCCGCCCGGCAAGCCATGCGGCGCGAAAGGTGTCGTCTGCGAACATGCCATGCAGGTAGCTGCCCGCGATACGTCCGTCTGCGCTGCAGGCGCCCTCGGCGGCGCCCCCGACATGGGCGAACGGGCGGGCGCAATCGGGGCCATTGGTCGTACCGATGTGGATCTCGTATCCGCGGAACGCTGCCGCCGTTGCGGCATGCGTCGCTCGCACCTCGGTGAGCCGTTTGACAGGAGTCATCCAGGTTTCGACGTCGAGCAGACCCAAGCCCTCCGACGTTCCGGGCGCGCCCTCGATTCCTTGAGGATCGTGCACCGCGCGCCCAAGCATCTGATACCCGCCGCAAATCCCGAGAATATGTCCGCCGCGGCGCACATGGGCAGCCAGGTCAACGTCCCAACCCTGCGCCTTCAGAAACGCCAGATCCCCCCGCGTGGATTTCGTGCCTGGCAGGATCACGAGATCCGTATCCGCGGGCAGCGCACGCCCTGGTCCCAGCATGGTCAACCGGACGGCGGGCTCCTGCGCGAGGGGGTCCAGATCGTCGAAATTCGCGATCCTGGAGAGCGCAAGGCAAACGACATGGAGCGGGCCCGCGCCTGATGCACGACCCAAGTCCAGGGCGTCCTCCGCTGGCAGACGCCAGGCCTCCGCGAACCATGGCAAAACCCCATAGCCGCGCCAGCCCGTGCGCTCTGCGATGGCGGCATACCCGTCGTCGAAGAGGCGCGGATCCCCCCGAAACCGATTGATCACAAAGCCGCGCACCAGCTCTGCGTCGTCCGGGTCGAGAACGGCCTGTGTGCCGACGATCTGGGCGATGACGCCGCCCCGGTCGATGTCGCCAGCGAGCACCACCGGAACGCCCGCGGCCCGAGCGAAGCCCATGTTGGCGATGTCGCCGCGGCGCAGGTTGATCTCGGCCGGACTGCCGGCCCCTTCCACCAGCACAAGGTCATGCCGTGCGCCCAGGCGATGAAAGCTCTCGAGGACCGCGCGCAGCAGTTTCGGTTTGAGCGCGGCATAGTCCCGGGCCTGAGTGGTGGTCAGGCGTTGACCCTGCACGACGACTTGCGCGCCGGTGTCCGTCTCGGGCTTGAGCAGGACGGGGTTCATATCCGTCTGGAGCGGCACACCGGCTGCACGGGCCTGCAAGGCCTGCGCGCGCCCGATCTCACCACCATCGGAGGTCACGGCGGCGTTGTTGGACATGTTTTGCGGTTTGAATGGCGCCACGCTCAGCCCGCGCCGCCGCGCCGCACGGCACAAGCCGGCGACGAGCATGGACTTTCCGACGTTCGAGCCAGTGCCCTGTATCATCAATGCGCGTGCCATGGTCCTCGCCTGGGTGCCTGTCGCGCACCGTGCAAAAGTCGCACGCGCCCTGCAAGCCGATGCTGACCCCTGCCGACCGAGGGGACTCTCGCGGCGTTGTTTTTCAGGATTGCCCAGCGGGCGCGGGACGCGCATCATCACAGCGATGACACCCGGAGCGGGTGCATGGTGCAGGCCGAGCGCGGGGGCGTCCTGCCAGCGCTAGGACGCGACGATCGCGGTCGATGCGCCTCCTCGGACGCCGCCCACGGTGCCCGGGCGGTGCTTGGACACCGCCGTGTTTGTCTTGACGCGTGGTCGGGAAGCCGCATCCCAGCTAAGACGAAGAGCGAGCGTGGTGTTCATGAAAGGAGCGGCGCAGTGAAAGAGGACAAACCGGCCCTTTCCGCAGATCCCGATGCGGGCAGGTGCGGCAGGCTGTTGCAAGCAGTGCTTGCCTTTCCGAGACTACCCCAGTCCTGCCTGCCCCCCCTTCTGCCGCATCGCTCTGGCGGCAGACGCGCCCGCTGCGAGCGATATTGAGCCCTCTGGCGCAACCATGTCCTGCTGCGGGTCTGGCGATGCTCGTGGCGTCCTGCACGGCGGGCGCCGTGCCGCCCATGGCCAGCCCCTCGGAGGTGCGTGCTGTCGAACAGCGTGTGGCGACTGGCGGCGGCGGTGCGATTGCAGTGTCGGGCGCGCAGAACCCGTTCGGCACGCGCGTCGCCGTGGGACCCCGCCCTAACCCTCTGGTGCCGGTCCCTCTGGAACCACCTTCGGCCATCATTGCATCGCCATCCCCCCCGATCGCAGAGCAAGCGGTGACCGACCTGGAGGGGCGGCGCAGGGATCTGCTTTATGGCACCCCGGCGGATTGCCGTGCGGCCCGGGGGACCTTCACCGTGCGGGGCTGTCTGCCCTGAGGGCAGAGGGTCCGGCCCGGCGCCGAGGCTATGGCGGCCGCCGAATTGGCGCGAGAGCCGGCCCACGCCGGGAAAAGGGGCCTGGGGCAGCGGTCGGCATGGGTTTCACGGATTCTGTCGCCATGACAAGCGCTTGGCCTGGCCCGTGTCCGACACCACCTCTGCCCGCGGGACGGGGCACGGCGCTCGGATCTGTCGCGCCTGAGAGGCAAGAAAAGGGTCGGGTTCAGTTTAGAGTTGTGGCACACTTTCACGGTGTCGTGAATCTAGGTGGGCTGGTGATTCGCGGCATCAACGAATCAGGGAGTCTTTCATGAACCTTCGCATCGCGGCGTTTGCTGCCGCTCTCATTGCCGGTCCCCTGTGGGCCCAGGATGCAGAGAAGCCGAACATATTGGTCGTCTGGGGCGACGATGTCGGCCAATCCAATATCTCGGCGTACACATTCGGGATGATGGGGTACCGCACGCCCAACATCGACCGAATTGCCGCAGAAGGCATGATGTTTACCGACTATTACGCCGAGCAGTCCTGCACTGCGGGGCGGTCCTCCTTTATCATGGGGCAATCGGTCTTCCGCACGGGCCTGTCCAAGGTGGGCTTGCCCGGCGCGGAAGAGGGCATGCAGATCGAAGATCCGACCATTGCGGGCCTTCTCAAGGACGAAGGCTATGCCACTGGTCAGTTTGGCAAGAACCACCTCGGTGACCGCGATGAGCACCTCCCGACGAACCATGGCTTCGACGAGTTCTTCGGCAACCTCTACCATCTCAACGCCGAGGAAGAGCCCGAGAACGAGGATTATCCCGGCGACGCGGTCCTGCCGGATGGACGGACGTTCCGTGAGGCCTTCGGTCCGCGCGGGGTGATCCGCTCGTCCGCCGGAGGTGAGATCGAAGACACCGGACCGCTGGATCGCGCGCGGATGGAGACGGTCGACGATGAAACGGTTGCCGCGGCGCTCGACTTTATCGAACGCCAGGAAGCTGAGGGTACGCCCTGGTTCCTGTGGTGGTCAGGCACGCGGATGCACTTCCGCACGCATGTGTCCGACGAGCGGCGCGAGATGGCCGACGAGATCGCGGGCAAGCATGTCGACGAATACACGGCGGGCATGATCGAACACGACATGCACATCGGGCTGTTCCTCGACAAGCTCGAGGAGCTGGGCATCGAAGACAACACGATCGTCTTTTACTCGACGGACAATGGCCCTCACATGAACACGTGGCCGGATGCCGCGATGACGCCGTTCTGGGGCGAGAAGAACACTCAGTGGGAGGGCGCGTGGCGCGTGCCGGCGATGGTTCGCTGGCCAGGCAACATCGAACCCGGCGCCGTCAGCAACGAGATTGTCCACCATATGGACTGGCTGCCCACGTTCCTTGCTGTCGCTGGCAATGAGACGGTCAAGGAGGACCTGCTGACAGGTGTGTCCAACGCCGCCCTGGGCCGGGACTATCGGGTGCACCTCGATGGGTACAACCTGCTGCCGCTGCTCACCGGCGAGACGGATCAGAGCCCGCGCGACGAAGTCTTCTACTTCACCGACGACGGTGACCTCGCAGCGCTGCGCTATGGCGATTGGAAGATCACATTCCTCGAGCAGACGGCCTGGGCCACCTTTCGGGCCTGGATGGAGCCGCTGACGCCGCTGCGTGTCCCGCTCATCACCAACCTTCGTCGCGACCCGTACGAGCGCGCCTACCGGACGTCGAACACCTCCTACGATTGGGTGCTCGACCGGGCCTATCTGCTGGTACCGGCGCAGCAATATGTCGGTCAGTTCCTGGCAACCTTCGCGGAGTATCCGCCCCGTCAGGAAGCCGCGTCCTTCAGCCTCGACAAGGTGATGGAGACGTTGGAGAACGGCGCCATCGGCGCCCGCTGATCCCTGCCTGATGCCGGCGAGCCGCGCCCGTGCGGCTTGCCGCCCCTTTCCTGCCATAGGAGGCTTTCGCGTGATCTCTCGCATCACAGCCGTAGTTCGTCGTGCCGCGCGGTGTCGTGCCGCACGTCATTGTGCCGTGTCCGTTTTTGCCGGCATGGCAGCCGTTGGGCTGATGGCCGCGTCGGTGCAGGCCGACCCGCTCCCGTCGTGGGAGCAAACCGAAGCAAAGGCGCGGATCATCGCCTTTGTGCAGTCCGTCACTGACCCGGCCTCGCCCGACTACGTGACCCCCGCCGCCCGCATCGCCACCTTTGACAATGACGGTACGCTTTGGGGCGAGCAGCCGTTCTACTTTCAGTTTCTCTACGCGGTCGACCGTCTGCGCGAAATGGCCGAGGCCGACCCGTCGATCCTGACGTCGGACGCGCTGCGGGCCGCCGCCGAGGGTGATCTGGCCACTGCCCTCGCGGGCGGCGAGGAGGCGCTGCTGGAGATCGTTGCGGTCAGCCACAGTGGTGTCAGTGTCGAGGCGTTTCAGGCGGATGTGCGCGACTGGCTTGCCACCGCGCGCCACCCGCGGACGGGCATGCGCTATGACGCGATGCTGTATCAGCCCATGCTGGAGCTCTTGAGCTACCTGCGCGACGAGGGGTTTTCCACCTGGATCACGTCTGGGGGCGGGGTGCATTTTATCCGTGCCTTTGCTTCGGAGGCCTATAACATTCCGCCCTGGCAAGTGATCGGAACCCGTACGGCCACCTCCTATGACGAGGAGAACCGTGTTGTTCTCAAGGAACCCGAGATCAGTTTCGTCGATGACAAGGCTGGCAAGCCTGTCGGGATCGACCAGCAGATCGGCGCGGTGCCGATTTTTATCGGCGGCAATTCCGACGGGGACTTTGCCATGCTCGACTATGGGTCGGCGCAGGATGGGCCGTTCTTCGGGCTCATTATTCACCACACTGACGCCGAGCGCGAGTTCGCCTACGACAGGGAAGGCCCGGTCGGCAAGCTCAACCGCGGCCTGGACGAAGGGCCGGGCAAGGGGTGGCTGATTGTCGACATGGCCGCGGACTGGACGCGGGTTTGGCCCGAGTAACCCAGCGCGTGGTGTCGTCGCCAGCTGCACCGGGTCCGGTGCGCCAGCCCCATCGCTTCTCGATCGCGCTGCCATTGCGGGCCGCGCTGGGCGTCGCCCTGTTTTGGGCGGCGTTTGTCCTGTCGGATGCCGCCGCTCAGGACTACGTCGGCTCTGGCGTCTGTGCCGAGTGTCACGAGGCCGAAGCGGCGGCCTGGCGTGGGTCGCACCACGCTGCGGCCTGGACCCAACCCAGCGCCGAAACGGTCCGCGCCGACTTCGACGCGACCACCTTCGCCCTGGGTGAGATGACGGCGCGCTTCCGGGTTTCGCCAGGCGGCAGCTATCATGTTGCCGTCACGGAGGAGGACGGCGTGACCACCCAATACGAGGTGCATTCGGTTGTCGGGGTTGAACCCTTGCAGCAGTACCTCCTGGAGACCGAGCCCGGCCGGCTCCAAAGCTTCGACGTTGTGTGGGACACCGAAGAGGAAAAGTGGTTTCACCTCTACCCCGACGAGGACCTGCCGCCCGATGAGGCTTTCCACTGGACCGGCCCCTACAAGACCTGGAACGCCCGCTGTGCAGAGTGTCATGCCACCGGTTACACTAAGGCCTACGATCCCGCCACGCAGAGCTATGCCTCGACCCAGGCTGAGATCGGGGTTGGCTGCGAGGCGTGTCACGGTCCCGGGTCGGCCCATCTGAGCCGAATTGAGGGTCGGGCGGTCGCCCAAAGCGTGGCCGACTTGGATGCCTTTGGCTTCTCGCAGAGCTTTGCAACCACGGAGGCCACGATCCAGCAATGCGCAACCTGCCATTCCCGGCGAGAGGCCTTCACGGACCAATCGCCCGTCCCCGGCACCGCGTTTCCCGACAGCTACGGACTCGCTCTTCTGCGGCCGGGCCTCTATTTCGCTGACGGTCAGATCCAGGATGAAGTCTACGTCTACGGCTCGTTCCTGCAGTCCAAGATGTACGCCGCTGGGGTGAGCTGCGTCGATTGCCACGATGCCCATACCGCGCGCCGCATCGCGTCTGGAAACGCCGTGTGTACGCAGTGTCACTCTCCGGCGGGCAATCCCAGGTTCGAGACGTTGACCCGAGCGGAGTACGACGGGCCGGGGCACCACTTCCACGTCCCCGGGTCCGCCGGCGCGCAGTGCAAGGCGTGCCACGCGCCGGAGCGCGTCTACATGGGCAATGACTGGCGGGCGGACCATTCCTTTCGCGTGCCGCGCCCCGATCTCGCAGCGAGCACCGGCGCGCCGGACGCGTGCACGAGCTGTCATACCGACAAGCCGCCAGCCTGGGCTGCCGACGAGATCGCCGAGCGCTTCCCCGAAAGCCGTCACCGTGGGCCTCACTATGGCCAGGTGCTCGCGCATGGGCGGGAGAACCCGGTTTTGGCGGCCGGTGATCTGGCGACGCTGGCAGAGGATCCGGCGCAGCCCGGTCTCGTGCGCGCGACGGCGCTCTGGCTGCTCGAACAGGCCAATTCGCCCACCACCGCCGCACGGCTCGCGCCGCTCATGGGCGATCCCGACCCGTTTGTGCGGGCGGCCGCGGTGGCGCTCCAGCGCACGGCGCCGCCGATAGACCGGGTCCGCGGCGTGGTGCAAGCGCTGGCCGATCCTGTGCGATCTGTTCGGATGGCTGCGGTCGCCACGCTCTTTGATGCGCCGATTGCGCGGTTGCCACGACGGATCCGGGCCGATTTTGCGCAGGCCAGCGCGGAGTGGCGGCGCAGCTTTGCCAGCCGGTTCGACTTTCCTGAGACGCACCTCCAGCTCGGAGGCTGGGCGCTGGTTTCGCGCAATCTGCCCGCCGCGGAAGAGGCCTTTGGGACGGCGGTTGCGCTCGATCCCCAGAGTGCGCAGGCATGGGCCATGCGGGTCCGCATCGCTGCCGCGACAGGGGGGGCGCCAGCGGCCCGCGCAATGCTGGAGGGGGCGCTGGCGGTCCTTCCGCAAGATCCGGCGCTTCGAGCCCTGGCCGTCGAACTCCGCTAGGGCGCTGCCTTGTCCGTCTTGGCGCAGCGCATGGCGAAAGGGGCGCGCAGGGTTCCGATGGGCAGCGCGGCAGAAGGCCCTCAGCGGTGATCCGCTGCGCATGCGCCATGGCAATCCGGGTGGCGCATGGCACCAGCCCCGCGACGTGCTGTCGGAACGGGAGACAGCGGCGCTCCCAATGCGCCGACCCCGCGGGTGCGTTCGACGGACACAGCCCCGCCGCCAAGCGCCGCTCGGATTTCTGCTTTTGCGCCACGTTGAAACGAAGCATCGACCCTGTGCCGGCCGTCGATCGTAAGAAAATCTTAGCGCTTCTGGGCGACCAAAGAGGGGACGTTTTTCGGAGGGTCCTTTGTCCGCCACTTTGTTTCGTGCTGTATCGGCCTTGGTGATGGCCGGGCTTGGGGTTCTGGGGTACCTCCTCTACGAGCGGCAGCTGGCCTGGTCGGTCACGCAGAAGTCTATCGTCGCGGCGGAGGCGTGGGTCGATTATCTGGACAGTCGTGTGCCGGACATGTCGCGGCTGATGGGTTCGTCGCAGGACGCCGCAGCGGTCATCGCCGATGTCGACGCCGCGCTTGCGGCCCTGGGTCTGTTTGAGCTCCAGTTCTTTGATCGACGCGGAGAGCTGACCTTTTCCGTGGGTCAGGACGGCGTGCTCGCCGCGACGGAGACGGCAGCGCCTCTGCGCGATCCCGGTGCGCATCGCGCATTGATGATGGGTCAGACACAAGCCACGCTGGAGCGCTCCGTTCCGGGGGAGGCGCGCCCGATGTCCTACGGCATTGTGCATGTGCCCGTGACGCGGTCTGGCGTACCGCTCGGCGTGATCAAGGCCTACGTCGATACCACGTCCGTGCTGGCCACAACGCAGGCCGCCTACTCCCGGTTCGCTCTGATCGTGACGGCGCTGGCCTTCGCGATGCTCGCAATCCCAACCTTGCATTGGTATTCTGCCCGCCGGGAAACCCGCCGCAAGAACGCCGCGCTGAAAGAGGCCGCAGCCGCGCAGGCGGCCCTCACGCATGAGGTACGCCTGATCGCGGAGCTGAACGAGTGGCTCCAGCTGAGCCGATCTCAGTCCGAGCTCTTTGACCTCGTTGTCAGATTCATGACGAAGCTGCTCCCCGCGAGCGAGGGCGAGGTCTACGTTTACTCGAATTCGCGCGACGTGCTGGACGGCTGTGTCGGCTGGGGCGGTGGTGAGCCGCGCGACCAGATCCACCCGGAGGATTGCTGGAGCTTGCGTCGGGGGCGCACCTATGAGCACCACGCCTCCGACATCGGCTTCCCTTGCGCGCATGTCGACGCTGCGGATGATCGCCCGTACCGGTGCATGCCACTGCTCGCCAATGGCGAAACCATCGGGTTGCTTCACATGCGCCAGCATCGGGCGGCCACGACCGAGCAGTTTAGGGCCGAGCGCCGCCTGGCGCAGGTCTGTGCGGAGCATCTCTCGATGGCGATCGCGAATGTTCGCATGCGGGATGAGTTGCAAGATCAGTCGATCCGTGACGCCCTGACGGGGCTCTACAATCGGCGCCACCTGACGGATGCGCTGCGGCGCCATATGGCCTTTGCCGCCCGTGAAGGAACGACGGTTGCCCTGCTGTCCATCGACGTCGATTTCTTCAAGCGGTTCAATGACAACTACGGACATGATGCTGGTGACATGGTGTTGCGCGCCGTTGGTGAAGTCCTGGAACGCGGCACGAATGGCAATGAGCTTGCTTGCCGCCCAGGCGGCGAGGAATTCATGGTGGTGCTCCCGGACAGCAGTGTGCCGGATGCCCTCCATAGGGCAGAGACGCTCCGCGAGCAGATTCAGTCGATCTCGCTTCGCTATGGCGAAAAGACGCTGCCGAGCATCACCGCATCGTTTGGCGTCGCCCTGTCCCCGCAGGACGGTTCCATGCCGCAGGACCTGATGCGCGCCGCTGATGCCGCGCTCTACGCCGCCAAAGCGGGCGGTCGCAACAGAGCCGTCCTGACCAGCATGCTGGAGATTGAACGGGAGGAAAGCGCCGTACTCAACGCACAGGCCAGCGTTCTATCCGCAGCGGAGTAAGGCCGTCCGTGGAGCGGCACCGTGTCGTCGGCTCGAGGAGCTCGGTCTTGCGCTACGTTCCAGCGCGCTGCAAGCTGCTCTGGGCAGGGCGTTATCGGTGCCGCTTGCGTGCCAAGGGTAAGACAGGTTGATCTCGCATGAGTTCGTCAACACAAAGCAAGAGGCGCGAAGCCAAGGGCCAGACACTCTTTCTTTGGCTCAAGATCCTCGCGATGCTTGGCTTCTTCGGCGCCATCTTCGCCTTGGGCGCCAACCCGTTCACAGGAGAGCTTCCGACGGCGGAACCCGAGGTGGAACAGCCGCAGTAGCATCACGCCCGCGCGCAGCGGCTCATCGGTGGTAACCGCCGGACACCCCGCCGCACGCGGGTTGGACCCTGCCGATCACCTCCCTTTCTCCAGTTTGACCACTCTTTCGTTAAGTCGCGACATCTGCAGGTTCAGGCCCCGCTGGTCCTTTTGAAGCTCGCCGTTCACATGTTGCAGCGCCGTCCCCATGTGCGTCTCCGCGCGTCGTATCTTTTGCTCGACGGCTGCGATTTCCGCGCCCACGTTCTTCATCGCCGCGACGATCTTCTGGTTAAAGCCGCCCATCTCGTGCTGGAGTTTCTTAATGTCGACCTCGACCTGCATCGATTCCTTGCCGCTCGCTTTGACCAGACCTTCGAGCTTGGCGGACAGGGCATCGACGGTCTTGCGGAGCCTCTCAACCTCCTTGGCAAGGGGGTCTGAGGCGCCGCCCTTCTTGAGCCGTTGCTCAATGAGCTGCTCGATTTCCTTTTGCAGTTGCTTATCCATCTTCATGCGGTCGACCACCCAAGACGATTGAGACCAGCGGCCTGTCACACCGCGCAAAGCGCCTCGCGGGAGACCAAAGTGCGAGACGTGACGCTGCACGTCTAGCCACTCGAACTCGGATTGTGCGGAGGATCTCCGCATCTCGCAAACCGCCTGAGACTGGATACGGAACCCTAAAGAGGCGGACATCATTCAAATGAATGATATCGAGGATGCGGGGCGCGGACAGCGGGCACACCCGCGGTTGAGGCGACCTGAGCGCAGCTGCTTACTCGGCCGGATGGGCCCGAGGTGCGCGCCGTGGCGGCTTCGGTGCGCCGGGGGTGGAGAGGCGCGGCGCGGCCCGCCGGAGCCGCAGCGCGTTGCTCACCACCGAGACGGAGGACAAGGCCATTGCCCCGGCCGCGACCATGGGGGAGAGCAGCACCCCCGTGAAAGGGTAGAGCGCGCCCGCCGCAACCGGGATCAACGCCACGTTGTAGCCAAAGGCCCAGGCAAGGTTTTGCCGGACGTTCGCCATCGTCGCGCGCGAAACGGCGACGGCGTGGGCAACCCCGCGCAGATCGCCGGACATGAGCACGACATCGGCCGCCTCCATGGCCACGTCGGTGCCTGTCCCGATCGCGATGCCGACATCGGCATGGGCAAGCGCGGGTGCATCGTTGATCCCGTCACCGACAAAGGCCACGCGTCGCCCGCCTCGCCGCAGGGTGTCTAGCGCGGCGACCTTGCCGTCGGGAAGGACATCCGCGGTCACTTCGGCAATTCCCATGCGCTCGGCGATCGCGCGGGCGGTCTCGGCGCGGTCTCCGGTGATCAGGGCAACGTCGTAGCCCGCGGTTTTCAGCGCCGCGATGGCTTCTGCGCTGCCGGGTTTCTCCGGATCGGCCACGCCCCCCACGGCGGCCAGCTGTCCATCGACGGCGACGTAGATCACGCTGCGCCCCCGTGTGGCCATCTTTTGGGCCGCCTCGTCCATCGCGCGCGTGTCAACGCCGTCGCGCGCCATCAAGCGGGCCGCCCCGATCACGATAGACCGCTCGGCGACCCGCGCGCGGGCTCCATATCCCGGCAGCGCCTCGAAATCCTCAGCGGCCGGCACCGCCACGCCATCGGCGCGGGCTCGACGCAGAATGGCGGTGGCGATGGGGTGCTCGGACCGAGCTTCGACGGCGGCCATCCAGCCAAGCAGATCGGCGGTCTGCTGTTCCGGCGCGATCTCCAGTTCGATCAGGTTGGGCTTGCCCTCCGTCACGGTGCCGGTCTTGTCCAGGGCGATGACATCCACGCTGGCCAGCGATTGGAGCGCGTCGCCCTTGCGAAAGAGCACCCCCAGCTCTGCTGCTCGTCCCGTGCCGACCATGATAGACGTCGGGGTGGCAAGCCCCATCGCGCAGGGGCACGCGATAATCAAGACAGAGATTCCGGCCACAAGCGCATAGGTCAGGACAGGGTCAGGCCCGAGCAGCAGCCAGGCCATCACCGTCAGCGCCGCTGCGCCCATAACGGCGGGGACGAACCACAGCGTCACCCGGTCGATCACGCTTTGGATCGGGAGCTTGGCGCTCTGTGCCGCTTCGACCATGCGGATGATCTGCGCGAGGGTGGTCTCCGCGCCGGTATGCGTCACACGCAGGGTCATGCTTCCGGCCCCATTGACCGTGCCCCCTGTCAGCGTATCGCCTGGAGATTTGGTCACCGGGCCCGGCTCGCCGGTCAGCATGCTTTCGTCGACGGCACCGTCCCCCTCGACGACGACCCCGTCCGCCGGGATGCGCTCCCCCGGACGCACCAGAACGCGATCGTCAGTCCGGAGGTCGGTGATATCAATATCCAAGGCTTCGCCGCCTCGCAGCACGCGAGCGGTGCGCACCTGCAACCCGATCAAGCGTTGGATCGCGGCGCCGGTGCGGCCGCGCGCGCGCGCTTCCAGCCATCGCCCGACGAGGATCAGCACGACGATCACGGCCGCGGCTTCGAAGTAGACCGCGCGCACATTCGCGGGCAGCAGGCCCGGGAGCAGGGTGGCCACAATGGAAAAGCTCCAGGCCGCACCCGTGCCGAGCGCCACGAGGCTGTTCATGTCGGGCGCGCCACGGAGCAGCGCAGGAATGCCCTTGGCATAAAAGATCCGCCCCGGTCCGAGCAGCACCGCGGTGACCAGGATGCCCTGGATCAGCCAGGATACAGGGTGCCGGATCGTGGCGCCGATCCAGTGATGGAACGCGGGCACGAGGTGCCCACCCATCTCGAGCAGAAACACCGGCAGGGTCAGTAGCGCCGCCAGCGCAGCCCGACGCGCCAGGTGCTCGGCCTCACTTGCTCCGCGCAGGCGGTCGGTCCCTGGGTGCGCTGTGCTCCCCGGGACGGCGTCGGGGGAAGGGCTCGGGTCGGCAGGGTAGCCCGCCTCGGTGGCGGCGCGGGCCAGCGCCTCCGGCGTGGTGGCCCCTTCGACCGAGGTGACGTCGGCCCGGTGAGTCGCCATGTTGACCGCCACGCGGACAACGCCCGGCACCGCCGCGAGCGCCCGCTCCACCCGGCCGACGCAGCCCCCGCAGGACATATCCCTTACGCGCAATACATCCGTCGCAAGACGCGCCGGATAGCCTGCGGTCTGTAGGGTTTGTGTCACGGTCTCAAGGCGCCCGGGCGCGTCGACGGTGACGCGGGTGGTTCCTGCGGCGAGGTTGACTGACACATCCCGGACCCCCTCCAGCTCCGAAAGTGCACGCTCCACGCGCCCGACGCAGGAGGCGCAGGACATCCCCTCAAGGGGAAGGCTGATCTGGATCGGAGCCATGGCGGGTCTCGACGGGGTGACGCACTCTATAAGGGCCTCCGCTGCACGAAGCTCAAGAGCCTTTCGGCGGGATGGACACTTTGTCTTGGTCCTGTCAATGGGTTGCGCTTTGCGTCGTGTCTCGTGCGGATGTGCCCTGTGGCCACTGCCCGTCCCTTACCGATGGTCCCTGTCCCTGCCCCTGTCCAGGTGCTCCTGCCGTCCGCGAGGCACCGATCTCGCCGCTGTGTCCAGTGCGCTTGTTGAGGCGTATTGCGACCGTCTCGACAAACCCAACCTCGCAGAGGCGAGACGATCCCCAGTCCTCGAGCGTCCGCTGCGCAAGGTCGCGAAGAGAGAGACACCGGGCCATGGCACAATCTCCTGATGGGTTGACCGTCTCCGCGTTGTTTTGTGCACGAATACGTGTCGAAGCAGGTGAAGAGGCGACCCCCTGCATCGATCGCAAGGATCTTGTCGTGGCAGCTCATCTCGCTGCCGCGGAAGCCGCCGGGCAGGGACGCCTTTCCGGGCGCGAAAGGGTCATCGCCAGAAGCGAGCGACCCGACGGTGGAAGAGGGGCAGGCGCGCGTTGACACGTTGCTCCTGGCCGGGGCCGAAGAGCTGGTGCGCGTGGCTCTCCAGAAATGGCTTGTCGCGTTTCGGAAGCGGTGACAGGCGCATCATATTACGGTTCTCAATATGGATGGGACTGGCAAAGGACCTTGAGGTTGGCTTGGGGGCGCGACGTCCTTTGACAGTCCTACGTGCCCCTTGGGTGGCGATGCCCCGGGGTTCGGTGGCGGGTGTGAAGGGTGCGGGCTTCTGCGTCGAACGTCTTTTTGAAGGGCTCTCGGGTAGCGATAGCGATGGCTAGGCGGTCTGCCTGGTGGGTCGATCGCCCTCGGCGTGGCCGCCGCGACCTGCATGCCACCCCGGCCGCCGCCTCAAGACAGGGTCATATCGCCCCTTGCGACCGGCAGCTGGTCGTGAGGGATCGCCATGTCCGTCGGGAACGCGGCGGATCAGGCGCTTGGTTTGTTCGTCGAGATCGGCGAAGCTCTACTCAGACACATCACGCCTCGGAGCGCCCATGGATCGTGTGATCTTCAGCATCATTTGGATCATCGTCGCCACCGGCATGAGCATCGGCCTGTACCTTCAGGAGGGTCAGGCGGGGCTTGGGCGCATAGGCACGGTTCTTGTCGCACTCTTTCCTTTCTTTGGTGTCTGGATCCTGTGGGACGGTGTGCGCAGGCTGCGTCGCCGACGGTCCGTGCGCCGTGTCCAGGAGCATGGTGGAGAGGTCTATGTCTGGACCGAGTTTGACGGGTCGGAACGGCGGAGCCATCGCGACCCGCGCGATGCATGGGATGCCGCGGATCGCGATGAGGACGGGGGAGGAGACGGCGGCGGGGACTAGGCGTATGCCCTTGGGCGACTCGATGCGGGCGACCCATGTCCTGATGCCACCGTGCCAAGGGCGTCACGTTTCAGGCCGCAGACCGCTCGAGCATGCGCCGAAGGCCGGCGTAAGACAGACGCTTGATGTGTGCCAGAAACCCCGACGTCAGGATGGTGTCGCCGTGCGAGAGCTCCAGTTGCGTGCCCTGCGCAGGTGCGCCGCGATCATTCCCACCCAGCTTTCTCCAACTCAGCACATTGGTATCGCTGGGCTTCGAAGGGGCAGTTTGCTCGGGGTGGTCGATGTCCAGCGCCTCGCCGCGGGTGAAGTGAGACGGTTCTGCTAGGGAGCCTCTGCTCTGTCTGATCCAGTCGCATTTGCTAAGGTTCACTTCGGCGATCTCGATCGAAGCGTCGGGCGTCGAGCCCTGCTCCCTACCGTCTTTTTGCCGACGATTGATGGCGAACGTCCGGGGATCGCGGACCTCTGCGTCACGACGTGCGATGGCAGTGGGGCCTCGGGCGCGCATCGGCAAGCCACGCCCGGCAGCTATCGACTGTACGCGCGCCGTTCCTTGCGGCGACCTGTATCGGCTAAGTGATCCGGCTTGAGCCTGGAACCGCGGTGGCGCACTCCTCCGGTGATCGTATCACATGCCCTGCGCGCGAAAGTACGGGGCCATGCTCCTGCCCATCGTGTCGATCGAGGCCGACGCGACGGGCGAGGGTCCGAGTACGGGCAAGCGTAGGGCGTCTGCCGGTTCGGTGTCCTTTCCGAGGGTCCGAGTGGTGACGACGCAGAGGCCCTCGTGGGCCCTGGATGCGCACGCGGTGTTTGGCGAAGTGTCCTTAAGGCCGTGCCTTGTCTGGTCAGACCACCCCGACGCAGCGAAATGTGCATTTTTCCACTTAACGAAGTGTGCAGAGATTCGTGATCTTCACATGATCACCGCAGCGTTTGCGGCGTTGCGTAGACTGTCTGTGTGGAGCCGTGAGAGACCATGTCTTGGAAGGAAGTCTTGAACGGCAGCGATACGCCCGGCCTCACGGACGCCCCATCGTATCTCAAGACGGCCACCGAAGCAGCCAATGTGGCGCTCTGGAGCACCTGTCCCGAGACTGGCGAGACGTGGTATTCGCCGACCTGGTTCACGATCCTCGGTTACGAGCCAAACGCCTTCGAGCCGTCGTTTGACGCTTTTATGGAGCGGATGCACCCCGACGATCGGGCGCCCACTCTCAGTGCATTCAAGGACCTTCTCAAGGGTCGCAGCGAAACCTATACGGCCGATTTCCGGCTGCGGTCGGCGGATGGCTCATGGCGTTGGATCGGCGCGTCCGGGGGCATCGTCTCCCGCGGGGACGACAAGCCCTGGGCCGTCTACGGAATGCAGCTCGATATCACGCGGCGCAAGGAGGCCGAAGCGGCCTTGGCCAAAGCCGCAACGGACGCAGAGGAAAACAGGCAACGTCTGGCGCGCCTTGCTGAGAACTCGCCTGTCGCGCTCTTCGAGTTTCGGATCAACGCGGAGGGCCATGTGGCGCTGCCTTACGTCACGACCGGGGTGAATGAGATTTTGGGTGTCCCGGCATGCGACGTCGAGGAAGACGCGGTTTCGATCTTCCGCAACATCTTCGAAGAAGACATGGTTCAGATGGGCCCGACGATGGAGGAGTCGCGGGCTCAGCTGACGCCTTTTCGGATGCGCTACCGCGTGCATCGGCCGGACGTGGTATCGGGGTTCGTGTGGGTGCAGGCCCATTCGATGCCCCGCCGCGAGCCGGACGGCTCCACGGTGTGGTTCGGCTCGGTTTATGACGCAACCGAAGAGGTCGAGCGCGAAGCCATGTTGGCCGAGGCGCGGGATGCAATGAAGCACCTGGCGCTCCACGATGGCCTGACGGGCTTGCCCAATCGGCGCCGGTTTGACGAGCTGCTCAAGGAGCGGAGCGACCTTCCAAAGGACAGGGGGCCCGCGGCCGTCCTCGTCCGGATAGACCTTGATCGGTTCAAGTTCGTGAACGACACCCTGGGGCACCCCGCTGGCGATGCCGTCCTGATCCACGTTGCGGAGCTCCTGCGTCGTGTGCTCGGGCCGGGAGATGTGGCCAGCCGGGTGGGCGGGGACGAGTTTTGCATCCTGATGGGCGCGGGCAGGTCGATTGCGGATGCAGAGGCGGTCGTGCGTGCGCTGCAGGACCATCTCAAGGTTCCGTTCAGCTTTGATGGCCGGGTGTGTCGCTTTGGTGCGAGCTTCGGGATCGCCTCGTCCGAGCAGGCCAGCATCTCGAACGGCGACCTGATGTCCTTCACCGATGCGGCGCTCTACCAGGCGAAAGCGGCGGGGCGCGGTCGGCTGGAAGTCTTCAGCAAGGGTTTGCACGATAAGATCCTGGCCAATCGCCGGCTCGCCGCCGAGATCGAGGCAGCGCTGGACACCCGCCAGTTCGAGCCCTTTTTTCAGCCTCAGGTGTCGGCTCAGACGGGTCTACTGTCCGGGATGGAAGTGCTGGCCCGGTGGCGCCGGAGCGACGGTTCCATCCTGACCCCGGATCGTTTCATGCCGATCGCGGAGCAGATCCGCGCGGTGCCGCTCATCGATCGCATGATGGTCGAACGGACGATCGAAATCGTCGACATGTGGGGCGAGAACGGGCTGACGCCGCCCAAGATCTCCTTCAACCTGTCCGCCGGGCGCCTGCGGGAGCCCGCCATTGTCGATGCCGTGCGTGCTCTGCAAGAGCGGGGGATCCAGGTCGCGTTCGAGCTTCTGGAGTCGATCCTGCTCGAAGAGGAAGACCATGTGGTGCAGTTCAATCTCGATCTCGCCCGCGACGCTGGTATTCACATCGAGGTCGACGACTTCGGTACCGGTCATGCATCGATCCTGGGGCTCCTCCAGGTCAGTCCGGACGTTCTGAAGATCGACAGACGACTGACGGAGGACGTGGTGGACGTGGCGCGCGCGCGGGAGTTGCTGGCGTCGATCATCGGGATCGCGCGGTCGCTTGGTATTCGGACCATCGCGGAGGGGGTCGAGACGGAGGCCCAGGCCGCCATCCTGAGAGACTTGGGATGCGACCAGTTTCAGGGCTTCCTCTTCTCCCGGCCGCTGGATGCCGATGGGCTGTTCGCTTGGGCGGCCAGCCAGGGCCTGGTCGCGCAAGACAATCCGCGCCAGCGTCAAGGATAGGTGTCCCCACCGGCGCAGGCGGGGCGTGCGGACCTGGCCCGCCGGAGCTCACCCGTGCAGCGCCGGCCTAGGGCGTCCCGTCGAGGATCACCTCGACACGCCGGTTTCGCTCCCGCCCCTCCGCCGTTGCGTTCAGGGCCAGGGGTGCGAGATATCCCACCCCTTCCGCGCCGATACGAGCGGGGTCGGCGTCGTGGCGGTTGACCAGCCAGGCCCGCACGGCCTCCGCCCGACGGCGTGACAGATCGATGTTGCCCGCTAGGCTGCCAAGCGCGTCGGTGTGGCCGACCACCAGCACGCGCGCATCGGGCGCCTCCCGCAGGAACCCGGCGAGCGCGGCGAGCGTCGGGGCGCCAGCGTCGGACAATTGATCGGCGCCCGGGGCGAAGGTCACGCCCGGAAGAACGGCGCGCCCTTCGGCCTCAAGCCGTGCGAGAAAATCCGGTGCGTCGCCTGGCACCGGCCGTACCGGAGCGGGCGCGCCCGGAAGGGCCGCGCGCGCCCCCGCCCGCACGGTGGTCGCCTGCACGAAGACGAACGCGTCCGAGCGGCTGACCATCAGCGCGGTCCAATCTGCGCCATCGGGGCCGACACGCCTGGCGGTCAGGTAGCGGAAGTTGCCCAGGTCGACGAACATGTCCGGGGGGGCGAGTGTCGGCGTATGAAAGCGGAACGCGAAGCCGCCACACGTGTCTGCCGCGCAGTCCAGAAGGACGTCGAAGTTTTGCGCAAGAAGCGTCTCCCGCAGGGGCAACATCGCCTGCCCCGGCGTGAGCGCCTCCGACGCGATCTGCCAGACGGTGTGGTGTACTTGGCCGAGAGCGTTGACCGTTTCCGTCCCGGAGCGTGTCGTGGGCCCGGTGGGTAAGGCGACACTGTCGCTTCCGCCTGCCAGATCCACGACCAGGCGCGCGTTCGACGGAAGCGCGGTCTGAAGGGTCTGGCCTGTGCTGGCCCCCGCCACCAGGCCGAGGCCGATCGCGCAGAGCAAACGTCGCATCCGGAGGAGGCCCCCGACCGCGCGTTCGCCTCGCCGCTGTGCCCCAGCAGGGCGATCCGGCTGAGGCACGCAGGTAGGTCTTGGAGCCCGGGGCTCGGACCGTACAGGCGGGCGCATCATTGATGCCGCTCTGCTGCGCCTGTGAGGCGGACGCGATAGTGATAGCTGGTGATCTCGCGCAGGCCGAGGCCGTGATAGAGCGCGAGAGCGGGTGCATTGGCGCGGGTTACGAGAACGGCCAGATGGCGCGCGCCTTGGCGTGTAGCCCACCGGGCCGCCGCTGCCATCAAGGCCGCGCCGATGCCTTGGCGGCGGCACGTTTTGCGAACCTCAAGCGCGTGCAGCATCGCGACATCGCCGTGACATGCCACGAAGGCCGCGGCGACAGGCGCGTCTCCCGACCGGCCCAGAAGTGTCGTGCGCGGGCCGTCGGCACGGCCCATCACGGCGCGCCGCTCCGGTCCGACGCCACCTTCGGCCCAGATCTCGGACTGCGCTTCGAGCGGCGGCCAGGCGACCTCGAAGGCCCTGAGCCGCGGCGGATCCTGCGCGAGATCCTCCAAACGCGCTGCGAGCCCGACTGTGGGGTCGACCACCGCATAGCCGCAGCGGTTGAGCGCCATGTCGAGCTTGGTTTGCTCCGGGCGCACCATCACCAGCGCAGGCTGGCCCAGGGTGGCTTGTGCGCGCTCCATCTCCGCGATGTCCGGGTCGGGGGCGCTCGTGCGCGCGGCGGAGACACGTTTGCCGCCGCCCCGCCCCTCGCAGATGCGCCACGCCCCGACGGGGTGGCAGGCCGCCGGCGGCCAGGTTGCCTCTAGCACGCTGAACAGCGCATCGGGGCTGAGGGACGTGTCGGCCGCCGCGTGCGTCACGCCGTGGTCTCGGGGAAGAGCCCGGCCAGCTCTGTCATGGCGGCGTCCAGCCGAGGGGCAGACGTTCCTCGAATGACGACCGTGGCGCCGTAGATCCCGTCGCGAAACGTGGGATAGCAGCCGACCGAAAGGTCGTCGTAGCGCGCCGCCAGGTCGGCCAGAGGCGCGGCGATTTCCCCTTCGCCGCGCTGGATGTCCAACGCCTGGGAGAGCATCGGCGGGCCGCCCGTCAGCGTCGGCATCACGGAGGCCACCATCGCCTGAAAAACGGCGGGCACGCCGGCCATCACGTGGACGTTGCCAAGCGTGAACCCGGGTGCTGCGCTGATCGGATTGTCGATCAACGCCGCGCCATCGGGGATGCGGGCCATCCGCAGGCGGGCGTCGTTGAGCAGGATGCCTTTGGCGTCGTAATGCGTTTGGAGCAGGGCGCGGGCGTCCTCGCGCACGCCGATGGCGACGCCAAAGGCCTCTGCGATCGCATCCGCAGTGATGTCGTCGTGCGTGGGGCCGATGCCGCCGGAGGTGAAGACCGTCTCCCAGCGTTCGGACAGCGCCTGAACAGCCGATACGATGTCGGCCGCCACGTCCGCGACGACACGCACCTCACACAGGGCGATCCCGTGCTTGGTCAACGCGCCTGCGAGGTGGTGCATGTTGGCGTCGCGCGTCCGGCCAGAGAGGATCTCATCTCCGATCACGAGCATCGCGGCCGTCGGTTGCTCGGTCGTCCGGGACGGCGCGGGGGGCTGGTCGGTCATGGCGCGGGCCTCAGCGGTCTGGCGGGTGGATCGGCGGTCTGGCGGGTGGATCGGCGGCTGCGTGGCTTGCACGCCCCGGCCCCGGTCTATACCCCCGCCGCCATGCGCTTTCAAACCCCACTCGTGCCCGCGCGTCTGCTGCGCCGCTACAACAGGTTCCTGGCGGACGCAGAGCTGGAAAGCACGGGCGAGATCGTCAAGGCACATTGCCCGAACCCAGGCTCGATGATGGGCCTGAAGGAGCCTGGCCTGAGGATATGGCTGGAGCCCAACGACGATCCCAAGAAAAAGCTCAAATTTGGCTGGCGGTTGGTGGAGCTGCCGGATGGACATTGGTCTGGCATCGACACGGCGGTGCCCAACCGGGTGGTCAAAGAGGCCCTGCTGGCGCGGGCGGTTCCGGCGCTTGCGGCCTATGGGACGGTGCGCGCCGAGGTGAAATACGGCCGGGCCAGTCGTGTTGACTTTCTGCTGTCTGAGCCCGGGTTGCCCGACGCCTATGTCGAAGTCAAGAACGTGCATTTGCGCCGCGCGGATGATTGGGCCGAGTTTCCCGACAGCGTCACGACCCGTGGCGCCAAGCACCTTGCCGAATTGTCGGACATGGTGGCGCAGGGGCACCGCGCCGTGATGCTCTATCTCGTCCAACGGACCGATTGCGCGCGCCTGCGGATGGCCGCTGATCTGGACCCCGGCTACGCACAGGCCTTTGACGCCGCGCGGGCGGCCGGTGTCGAGATGCTCTGTCACGGTACCGTGATCGACGCAGGCTCCGTCGGCCTTGGTGCGGTGCTTCCGGTGAGTGCGTTGCCACAGAGTTGACCCGGTGTCTTCCCCTTTTGCCGCTGGCGCCCTATGTAATGGGCTGAGATGGCGATCCAAAGATGAATGCGACAAGCCTTGGACAAAGCGCGCGGAAAACTGACACGGGACGGCATTCGCCTGTACGACGCGGCCGATTTTGACGGCATGCGCGTCGCCGGTCGTCTGGCCGCCGAAATCCTGGATTCCGTTGCGCCGATGGTCACGCCGGGACAGACGACCGGCGCGATCGATACCGAGATCGAGCGCCGCGTCACCGAGGCCGGCGCCACCTCCGCGACGATCGGGTACAAGGGCTACAAGCACGCCTCCTGCATCTCGGTGAATCACGTCGTGTGCCATGGCATTCCGGGCGAAAAGATCCTCAAGGACGGAGACATCCTCAACATCGACGTCACGGTGATTGTGGATGGCTGGTTTGGCGACACGTCACGGATGTACGTCGCCGGCAAGCTGGCGCGTAAGCCAGAGAGGCTCATCGAGGTCACGCACGAGGCTCTGATGCGCGGTATTGCAGCGGTCAAGCCGGGCAATACGTTTGGCGATATCGGCCATGCCATCCAGAGCTTTGTCGAGGCCAATCGCATGTCCGTTGTGCGGGACTTTTGCGGACATGGTCTGGGGCAGGTGTTTCACGCCCCGCCGAATGTGCTGCACTACGGTCGGCCGGGAACGGGGCCGCAGCTGGAGCCGGGCATGTTCTTTACCATCGAGCCGATGGTCAATTTGGGGCGACCGGAGACAAAGGTGCTGGCCGACGATTGGACGGCAGTGACACGGGACAAGTCCCTCTCCGCGCAGTTCGAGCATTCCGTTGGTGTGACGCAGGACGGGGTCGAGATCTTTACGTCGTCCCCGGCAGGGCGGTTTCATCCGACCTACGGCGCCGTTGCCTGATCCCTACTGGGGTGCGTGACGCGCGCGTCGCTGTAGGGCTCTAGCTGCGCGGTCCGTCGCAGCCTTGCACACGATCGCGAAACCGACCGGAGCATGCCTGCGAGCCATGCGGGCTCATTCTTCAGGATCTGAAGCCTCCTGCTCCCACTTCTCCCAGAGGAGCAACAAGAGCGGTCGCCCTCCCAGGCTGCCGTGGATATCCCCCATCAGGACAGGGCCAATGCTCCGCCGGGGCGGAGTGCCGCCGGTCTCCGTCGCACTTGGAGCATCTGCACCGGCGAAGGGCCACAGCAGCGTATCGGGGGAGGTACGCGTCGTCATGGCATGAGCGTAGCGCCTCGGACCCGTCGTGTCACGCGGCGGCAGTCGCGCCTGGTGCGGGAAAAGCAAGCCGCGGCGGGGCGGGCACGGGCCAGGGCTCAGCCGGCATAGGGTGGCGCGCGAAGAAGTGTGAGGTGGGTGTCGCCATAGCGGCGATTGTCGAGCAGGGTAAAGCCCGGAGGCGGCAATTGCGGTGCGTTCTCCTCCCACGCGATGACGGCGTCCGGGGCGAGCCAGCCCTCCGCCGCTGCGCCAAGGAGCGCGCGCGTGCCAAGATCCCGGCCGTAAGGCGGATCGAGGAACACCAGATCGAAGGGTGCGGGGGCGGGGCCGAGCGCGGTCGCATCCCGGCGCCAGATCCTTGTGATCCCTTGAGTCTTTGTGCGGCTGACGTTGTCTTGCAGGAGCGCGCGGGCAGGCGCGCCGGTGTCGACAAAGGTCGCGTGGGCCGCCCCGCGGGACAGGGCCTCCAGCCCCAGGGCTCCTGTGCCCGCAAACAGGTCGAGCACGCGGGCGCCGACGAGCGTCAGATCTTCGCGCGCGGCAAGTACGCTGAAGAGGCTTTCGCGCACACGATCGGAGGTGGGACGCAGCTGGGCGGCCGCGTCTCCCTTGCCGAGTTCGGCGAGTCGCACGCCGCGATACTGACCGGCGATGATGCGCATCCGTACTCCGTGTCGAGGTGGGCTATGGCGCGGCCATGGACCGGTGGCGTTCGGGGGTCAGCTCAAGAGGCTCTTGAGGTTGGTCTCCGGGTCGGCAACAGCCGCAGCCGCTGGGCTTTTGCCTGCTTCGATCAGGCGCTTGCCGACCATGTAGGCGCGGGGATCGTTCATCGCATCGACGGCAAGCAGGGTGTCTCCCCGATAGTACCAATGCGACGTGCCCGGGCGCACGACAACCCTGTCGTATCCAGTGTTGAGGCCTGCGATCTGCAGCTTGAGATCATATTGGTCCGACCAGAACCAGGGCTTGGGATCATAGGGTGCGCCGCTGCCAGCGATGTTCTCGGCAACGTTCTCGGCCTGGTCGATTGCGTTTTGGACGGATTCGAGCCGGATCCGCATGCCTCGATAGGGAAGCGACGTGCAGTCGCCGGCGGCCCAGACTCCGTCCGCCGAGGTCCGGCCATGGGCGTCGACGGCGATGCCGTTGTCGAGCGCAATCCCGGCCACCTCGGCCAGCGCGGCATTGGGCGTTACCCCGATGCCCACGATCACGAGGTCGGCGGGGAGCTCGGTGCCGTCGGTGAGTACCGCGCCCGTGACGCGCTCCTCTCCGGTCAGGCGCTCCAGCCCGGCGCCTTCAAGGATGCGTACCCCATGCCCGGCGTGCAGCGCGCGCATGTAATCGGCCGTCTCCGGCGCTGCGACGCGGCCAAGGATGCGCGGCGCAGCTTCGATCAAGGTGACGTCGAGGCCGAGCGTAGCCGCCACCGCGGCGGCTTCGAGCCCGATGTAGCCGCCACCCACGATAAGAACCCGCGCAGGCGCGGCCATTTCCGGCGCCATCGCATCCACGTCGGACAGATCGCGCACCACATGCACCCCCCCGAGATCTCCGCCGATGGCCGCGGGCAAGCGCCGCGGTGCGGCTCCGGTCGTCAGGACAAGGGTGTCGTAGCCGAGCGTGTTCGCGCCGATACGGACGCTTTTTGCGGTGGTGTCGAGGGCGTCGACACGCTCACCTGTGCGCAGGGTCACGTCCTGCTCTGCATACCAAGCCTCGGGCCGTAGAAAGAGCCGCTCCAACGCCATATCGCCCTTCAGATACGCCTTGGAGAGCGGTGGGCGTTGATAGGGCGGCACGGGCTCCGCACCGATGAGTGTGATCGGCGCGGTGTCGCCAAGCGCGCGCAGTTTCGCAATGCAGGCGGCGGCGGCCTGTCCCGCGCCCACGACAATGGTTCCCGACATGCAGCTATCCATCCCTTGGGCCGGCCTTCGCAGGGGCCGGCCTTTTCACGCCTGACGCGGAACCTACATCTCCTGCCAGGCAAGACGCAATAAACGAGGACGCGGAAGATGGGACTAGAGACGGGACAAAAGCTGCCGGACGCCCAATTACTGACGATGGGCGCAGATGGTCCGGAGACCGTCTCGCTGGCGGATAAGCTCGCCGGACGCAAAGTGGTGATTTTCGGGTTGCCGGGCGCCTACACCGGCGTCTGCTCGACAGCCCACGTGCCGAGCTTCATCCGAACGGCCGATGGCTTTGCCGCCAAGGGCGTCGAAGAGATCATCTGTCTGTCGGTGAACGACCCCTTCGTTTTGCAGGCCTGGGGCGAAAGCACCGGGGCCACAGCCGCGGGGCTCACCCTCCTGGGCGACGCCGACGGCAGCTTCACGAAAGCGATCGGGATGGACTTTACGGCACCGCCTGCCGGCCTGATCGGGCGCTCCACCCGGTACGCGCTCGTCGCGGAGGACGGTGTCGTGACGGTCGTGCAGGCAGATGCCTCGCCGGGCGTGTGCGACCTGTCGAGCGGAGAGAGCCTGCTCGAAGCGATCTGACCGCCGAGTGCCGGAGCCCTACGCCAGGGCGCGGCGGTCTTCGGCCGTGGTTTGGCCTGCCCGGCTTTGGAGGGCGCGGTCAAGCTCGCTCAGGAGCTGCGTCTGGTCGACAGGCTTGGGCACATAGCCATCAAATCCCTCTGCAATGCAGCTGTCGCGGTCGCGCGCGACGGCATCGGCGGTCATGGCCAGGACAGCGAGATCTGCATTCTGCGCCCGGATCCGCCGCAGCGTGGTGTGTCCGCAGACATGGGGCATGTGGATGTCGAGCAGCACCGCGTCGGGGCGACTGCGCGCGATCAGCGCGAGGGCTTCGGCGCAATCCTCTGCTTCGGAAGTCGTCATTCCGGCGGCATTCAGCAACTGGATCGCGATGAACCGGTTGGTCGCGACGTCGTCGACGACCAGGATGTGGGCACCTTCCGGCCCGCTCGAAATCTGGGGTGTGACATCCGTCCCGCGTGCGCCGGCGCGCACCAAACGAATCGGATAGCTCAGACGGACGTATGCGCCCACGCCGTCATTATTGCCGACCTCGAGCGTGCCGCCGGCAGCCTCCACCAATTCTTCGGTGATACTGAGGCCGAGGCCCGTGCTCGCAGTGGCAACCGGGGCGCTGGAAGGATCGCTCCGGTCGCGTCCCTGGTGGAACGGGGTGAACGGCCGCTGCAGCATCTCTGGTGAGAATCCTGGCCCGGTGTCGCGCACCGTCACCCGAAGAAACGTTGCGGCGGGTGTGCGTTCGACATCCGCGGTGACGCAAACGCGCCCCTCAGACGTGAACTTGACCGCGTTCGATACGACGTTGCGGAGGATCTGCCGGACCTGGGTGAGATCGAACTCCGCCGTACCAGGCAGACGTTCGAGATCGCAGGAAAACTCAATCTGTTTGCTTTCCGCGATCGGAGCAAAGAGGGCGCAGGCCGTCTCGACCTCGTCGCGCAGGGACGCGCGCTGACGGTGAATGCGTCGCTCTCCGGCTTCGATCTTGGCCAGGTCCAGCGCGTCGTCGAGCAGGGCGCGCAGGCTTTGGCCGGACTTCATCAGGAGGCTCAGGTACGATGGATCTCGGCTGAGCTCGGGACGGTCGGTGAGGAGCTGCCCCACCCCCAGCATGCCATTGAGGGGCGTGCGGATCTCGTGGCTCAAGGCGGCAAGAAAGCGGGACTTGGCGTCGCTGGCCGCCTGCGCTTCGGATTCGGCGTCGGACAGCCGGTTGAGAAGCCGGTTGTGCGCCAGGATTGCAAGGAGACAGTAGAGCATCATCCCAGCGATCCCCACCAAACCGGTGGCAAGCCGCAGGGTATCGCCCGTTTCGATAAAGAACGTATGCGCCAGGTACATCAGCAAGATCAGGTAGACCGCAGCGCTCGCCAGAGCGGCAGGCAGATACGCGGCGCGCACCATGCCGATGTTCAGCAGTCCCGCGCAGATATAGATCAGCGTGGCGACCATCGCGTAGGTCTCGCCCGTCTGCCACAGCGCAAGCGCAGGCGCGAGAAAGGCGATACTGTTGACGACGCAGATGACGCCGAGGGTCAGATCGGAAAGGCTTTGGCCGTGTCCAAGGCGATCGAAGGCGTGCTTGAAGCAGTATTCGCAGAGCAACAGCAGAACGAGCCACAGCATCAGAACCGGTTGTTGCAACGTGACAGCCGTCATCGCGATGGCGGCGGCGGCACCGATGACGCGTAGCGCAAAGTCGTCCTGCATGGATGTGCGGAGTTGTTCGAGCTGGCGCTGTCGTTTGCCGATATCCATGCGTGGTGCCTACCTGTGCGCCCAAGAATGACGTCCCGGCCCCAACGCGAAAACCCAGCGTCTGCACACGCCAGCCGTGCGCCCGGCGTTAACCTGCCATTTCGTCCATCGCTGTGGCAAGTCGTACGTCGAGCGCGGACAGGCCCCCGGCATCATGGGTCGTCAATGTCACGTCGACGGTCCGGTAGACATTGAACCATTCTGGGTGATGGTCCATCTTTTCGGCGATGATTGCAACGCGGGTCATCCACCCGAAAGCTGCATTGAAGTCTTTGAATTTGAATGACTTTTGGAGTGCATCGCGGTCCTCTGAGAGGCTCCATCCGCTGGACAGAAGCGGCGCCAGGGCACTGCGATCTTCAAGTTTGCCGGTCATCAGTCATGATCCTCTCCGCCACGTTTGAAGGGGCCGTAGGCGGTCAGGATTTCCTTCTCCTGATCCACGGCCTTTGATTCGGCTTCCAGGAAGTCGGCGATGGCGTCCCGAAACCGTGGATCGCCGATCCAGTGCAACGAATGCGTGTCTACGGGCAGATACCCGCGCGCCAGCTTGTGCTCGCCCTGCGCCCCGGCCTCGACCGTCGACAGCCCCTCAGCGATCGCAAAGTCGATGGCTTGATAGTAGCACAGCTCGAAATGCAGGCAGGGGTGATCCTCGACGCAGCCCCAGTAGCGGCCGTAGAGCGCCTCGCGGCCGATGAAGTTCAGCGCTCCGGCGACGTTGCGCCCGTCCCGCTCTGCCAGAACGAGGAGGATATCGTCCCGCAGCGTGTCTTGGGCAATTTCAAAGAACGAGCGCGAGAGGTAGGGCGAGCCCCATTTGCGGGAGCCGGTGTCCTGATAGAAGCGCCAGAAATCGTCCCAGTGGGCAGGCTCCAAGGCGCTGCCCGTGAGTGCCTGGATCGTCCCGCCAAAGCTCTGGGCCGTGCGACGTTCCTTGCGGATGTTCTTGCGCTTGCGTGAGGCGAGATCGTCCAGAAAGGCATCAAAGGTCGCGTAGTCGCGATTCTCCCAGTGAAACTGCTGCGTGCGCCTGTGCAAAAGGCCCAGCTCGGTGCCGATGGCGACCTCTTCGTCGGTGCAGAACGTCGCGTGGATCGTTGCTACGCCATTATTGTCCGCCAGTTGTGCCGCGCCCTGCAGGAGCGCGGCCATCCCCGCGACCTCCCACCCCGGCTTCGTCAGAAAGCGCCGCCCCGTGGCGGGGGTGAACGGCACGGCGATCTGGAACTTCGGGTAGTAGCGCCCGCCCGCCCTTTCATAGGCGTGGGCCCAGGAATGGTCGAAGATGTACTCGCCCTGGCTGTGCGATTTGGCGTAAAGCGGGCTGACGGCGATCATCTCGCCTTCGACGCTGGCCGTCAGGTACATCGGCTGCCAGCCCGTCCCCGACCCGACGGAGTCGGACGTCTCCAGCGCCAGCAAGAAGCGGTGCGTGGTGAAAGGATCCCGCGGCCGGGCGCCCCCCGCCGCTTCGGGGCAGGCGCAGGCGTCCCACGCCGCTGGACCAATCTCGGCGATCGAACGGTGCATCTGCACCTCGACCTGTGCATCAGGCTGGGGTTGCGCCGTCATGTCTCCGATCCATTCACGTCGTTGGGGACCTTTCCCAACTTGGCCTCGCAGCGGCGGTGGTCAAGCCACAGGGGTGGGCAGATAGCCCTCAAAGGTCACGTTTTGGGCAATCCGGCGTGCCTCCGCCTCGGCGGCGGCGCTACGGATAGTCCAACACAGGACAGCACACCCCGCCGACCGCGCCGCGGCGACCCGGGGCGAGCCCAGATCCGTCCACTCATGGCTGATGAAGCTTGCCCCGACGGCGCTCGTCTCGACGCGCGAAAGCGTCTCGCGCTGTGTGTCGGAGAGGTCGGGCCAGTCCTCCGCCCGGTAGGCGCAGGTGACAAGGCCGCGGGGGCGGTCAGGCGCGGCGCGTGCCAATGCCCGGACGCAGGACGGGTTGAATGACATGAACGCCAATGGGCCTTCATACCCCGAAACACCCTCAGCAGCCGCGGCTTCAAGTACGCCATCCGAGGCGCTCATGTCTCCCGTCTGGTCCTTGATCTCGACCAGCAGCGGCACCTGCCCGGCCACGAGCGACAGGATCTCGGCAAAGGTCGGGATCCCTTCGTCCCCGCCGCGCAGGCTGATCCGACTCAGTTCAGAGGCCGGTCTCGCGGCCACGGGGCCCGACTCCTCGGTCAACCGCGCCAGCCCGTCGTCGTGGAACACCATAGGGATGTTGTCACTGGAAAGCTGCAGGTCGATCTCGATGCCGTATCCGGCCTCAATCGCGCGCTCCACGGCGGCGCGCGAGTTCTCCGGTATGCCCGGTCCATGCAGCGCGCGATGCGCGAGAGCCCGCGTGAGGAACGCTGGCGGCAGCTCCGGGCCCTTCATGCGATCTCGAAGATCCCTTCGATCTCGACAGCGACCCCCAGCGGCAACGACGCCGCTGACACCGCCGAGCGCGCATGCCGCCCCTTGTCGCCCAGCGCCTCCACCAGGAAATCCGATGCACCGTTGATGACCTTTGGCTGATCGGTGAAGTCCGCCGTGGAATTCACGAAGCCGGTCAGCTTCACCACGCGGACCAGCCGGTCGATGTCCCCGCCACAGGACGCCTTGAGCTGTGCGAGCAGGGCAACCGCACAGGCCTTCGCCGCCGCCGCGCCGTCCGCGACATCCAGCGTGTCGCCCAGCTTGCCCGTAATCAGCGCCCCGTCCGACATGCTGATCTGGCCCGAAACGTAAACCGTCGTCCCCGTCACGACATAGGGCACATAGTTCGCGGCGGGCAAAGGCGCGTCAGGCAGTGTTACGCCAAGCTCGGCTAGGCGGGTTTCGATAGCTCCGGCCATGGTCTCCTCCGTGTCTGACCTGGCGCGACGCTACTGTTCCGCGCCTCCGGAGAAAAGCCTTCGCAGCGATGTTGACACAAGTCGGCCTTTCCCCATCCCAGATCCCGACGCATACTTGTGCTATCTCTTGGCGCCAAACCGAAAAAAAACGACACACACGACTCAATGACGCCCGCAACAAAGCTCCTCACCTTCCTCTTGTGCGCAGCGCCCGCAGCACAGATCCAGGCCCAGGCCCTCGACGGCCGCTACAAACTGACAGAAACGGCGCAGTGTATTCCCGGTGCGGATGACGGCATTCTGCGCATCGAGGACGATATCCTCTACGGGGCCGAGGCGCGCTGCCGCATGACGAACCCGCTTGATGTGACCGACATGGACGCCACGCTCTACGACATGGTCTGCCTTGGAGAGGGAACCGGGTGGCAAGAGCGCGCGCTTCTGATGCGGGCTGCAACGGGGGGCCTCATCCTCGTATGGGACGGCTACGCCTTCGAATATGAGGCCTGTCCCGCTCCGCCCAAGCGTCCCACACCCCGGCCCGAAGGATCCGCGCCGGATCTTCCTGTCAGCATGTCCGCTGATCCCGCGATGCGTCCCCGTCCAAGGCCCCTCACCACACGCGACTGACCCAAGATCGAAAGAGTGCATCCGCACCCAGGCCCACTGCCGCTTATCCCACGGGCCGCGCGCCAATCCCGCGCCCACCCAGGACACTTCATTGTGCCTTAAATATCCAATCGACCCGCATGCCACGGGCGCATCGCCAACGTTGTTGAGACCATAGCCCCGCACGCTCAGTTGCCGAAAAGTTGCTCCAGCACCGCCCGCAGCCCTTTTGCGGGCTCGGTCGGCACGGGCAGGCGCGGGCGCTGCGGCTGGCGCGCCTGCTGACGTTCCGCATTGGCCTGTGCCTGGGCCGACGGGCGGGGCTGGTCCATCGGCAATGGCCGCACCTCCAGGCCCTCATGCACGCGCAACATTGTTTCGTGCCAGATCTCCGCTGGAAGCCCCCCGCCCGTGACGCCGGACAACGGCGTGTTGTCGTCATAGCCCATCCAGACCCCAGCCACGTAATCCGCCGTGAAGCCGACGAACCACGCGTCGCGCGAGGCCTGGGTCGTCCCCGTCTTGCCCGCGGCCGGGCGGTCGCCCAGGCGCGCGCGCGCGCCGGTGCCCTCGGCCACGACGCGGGACATCATGTAGACAAGGCTGCGTGCTGCCTCCTCCGAGATCACCCGCCGGCCAAAGCCGCCTTCCTGGCCCATGATCGGCGCGTCGTCGCCCTGCAGCGTGACGCCGGACATGCCGTAGGGCAGCACCGCCCGCCCGCCGTTGAGAAAGCCCGCATAGGCGCCCGTCATCTCCATCAGGGTCGACTCGCTGACCCCGAGGGCCAGCGCCGGCCCGTCCGCGAGGCTCGATTCGATGCCGAAGTCTTCGGCGACCTTCTGGACGACGTCGCGTCCGACGAATTCCGAGATCTTCACCGCCGGGATGTTGAGGCTCTTGGCCAGCGCTTCGGTAAGCGTCACCCGGCCCGCAAAGTCTCTGCTGTAGTTCTTGGGGCAATACTGCCCGGAGCCCGGCACATCGATGCAATAGGGCTCGTCCACCACCGTGTCGTTGGGCCCATAGCCCAGATCCATCGCCCCGGCGTAGATGAACGGCTTGAAGGACGAGCCTGTCTGCCGTTTGGCCTGAACCGCACGGTTGAACGCGCCCGAGACGGAGGTGTCCCGCCCGCCGACCATCGCACGTACCGCGCCGTCCGCGCTCATCACCACGATGGCGGCCTCGGCGCGGCTGCCCTCGCGCACCTGCTCGGAAAAGACGAGCTTCATCGCCTCTTCGGCGGCGAACTGGATCTCCTGATCCAGCGTCGTGCGCACCAGCAGATCGGCGGCCGCGTCCTGTAGCAGGAAGTCCGGGATGGTGCCGACGACCCAATCGGCAAAGTACCCGCCCGAGGATTGCTGGGCCGCCTCCGAGAGCGTCGCGGGGGTGGCCCGAGCCTCGGCATATTCGGCATCGGTGAGGTAGCGCTGGTCGTGCATCAGGCGCAGCACGGTCGCCCCGCGGGCCTGCGCGCGCTCCAGATTGTTCGTCGGCGCAAAGCGCGACGGCGCGACCAGCAGCCCGGCCAGCATCGCCGATTGCTGCGGGTTGAGCTGCTGTGCCGGGATGCCGAAGTAGCGCTGGGCGGCGGCCTCGAACCCGCGGGCGGAGGCGCCGAGATAGGCGCGGTTGAAATACACCGTCAGGATTTCGTCCTTGGTGTAGCGCGCCTCCATCGCCATGGCGTAGAGCGCTTCCTTGACCTTGCGCGGGATCGTGGTGCGCCGGCAATCGGCCTCGTAGGCGGCCTCGCTCTCCCACGCGCTGGGATCGTAGGGCACGCCGAGGCACAGAAGCTTCGCCGTCTGCTGCGTCAGCGTCGAGCCGCCGTGACCGGAGAGCGGCCCGCGCCCCTCGCTGAGGTTGATCCGCACCGCCGACGCGATGCCCCGGGGGCTGACCCCGATGTGCCAGTAGTACCGACGGTCCTCCGTCGCGATGACGGCGTTCTTGACGTGCCGCGAGACCTGATCGACAGACGCGATCCTGTCGAACTGCTCGCCCCGCCAGGCGAAAACTTCGCCGTCGCGGTCCGCGAGTGTCACCGAGCCCCGCGCGCGCCCGTCGATCAGGGCGTCGATGTCAGGCAGTTGGATGGCGAAGTAGAGCACGCCGCCGCCGATCGCGAGGCCGACGATCAGCGCCACGCGCCACGCCAGCCCAAAGGTCAGCCGGAGCAGGAACCGGAACGCCGCCGCGACCCAGCCCAGCGGGCCGCGCCGGACGCGGGCCGCCTTGCGCTTGGCCGGCGCCTTTTTCCGCGCCGTGGTCTTGGGCTTCGACACGGCTTTGGCCGGCGCTTTGCCAGCGCCGGATTTCGCCTTTGAGTAGCGCTTGTCCGCCCGCAACGTGGGCCGTTTTCCGCCGGAGGACGCCATCGGCTCTCCTCGTCCTGCCTCGTGACTCGAAATATGCTCGTTTTGCGACTTGATAGCCCGCTGCACGCGCTTTTGGGAGCCTACAAACCGCCTCAGCGCCTTCAGGTAGTGCCTAATTTTTAATCTCTGCCCTCTGTTTGTGCAAAAATTGTGCAAATTCCCCTTCGGAGCCTCTTCTGCGCGCCCCACGATTTCTTGAAGGGGCGCGGCAAATGGCGGCGTGTTCGGGCGCGTGAACTGGCCGGGTGCACCGGCGCATCTAAAGGGGACCCACGTGAAACTGATCATAGCAGCAATCAAGCCGTTCAAGCTGGAGGAGGTGCGCGAAGCGCTCACCGCCATCGGCGTGCGCGGCATGATGGTGACGGAGATCAAGGGGTTCGGCTCGCAGTCCGGACACACCGAAATCTACCGGGGCGCCGAATACGCCGTGAACTTCGTGCCCAAGGTCAAGCTTGAGATCGCCGTCTCATCCGCGATGGCCGATCAGGTCGTCGATACGATCCAGAAGACAGCGAAGACCGACAAGATCGGCGACGGCAAGATCTTTGTGCTCGACCTGGCTCAGGCCGTTCGCGTGCGGACCGGCGAAACCGATCAAGAAGCGCTCTAAGCGGCCCAGACAGAGATTGGGGAAGATAGAAACATGAAACTAACCAAGTACATACCTCTGCTGGCGCTGATCGCGCTGCCAACGATGGGCTTTGCCCAGGAGGATGCCGCTCCGGGGTTCGATGAGATCGGGCCCTACATCATGACAACCCTGCTGTTCTGCATGGCCGGTTTCCTCGTCTTCTTCATGGCAGCCGGCTTTGCCATGCTCGAAGGCGGCCTCGTGCGGTCCAAGAACGTCACGATGCAGATGACCAAGAACATCGCGCTCTACTCGGTCGCTGCCATCATGTATTGGCTGATCGGTTTCAACCTGATGTACCCGGGCGAGTTCAACGGCTACGTCGGCAGCTTCTTCGTCCCGACGGTGCTGGACGACGTGGGTGTGGCGGCTGCGGATGCAGCGCTCGACTATGCCTCCGTTGGCTCGGACTTTTTCTTCCAGCTGGTGTTCGTGGCCGCGACCGCGTCCATCGTGTCCGGTGCCGTGGCCGAGCGGATCAAGCTCTGGCCGTTCCTGATCTTCGTCGTGCTGCTGACCGGCGTGATGTACCCGATCTCCGGCTCCTGGCAGTGGGGCGGCGGCTGGCTCTCTGAAGCAGGCTTCTCCGACTTCGCCGGCTCCACCGTCGTGCACTCCGTCGGGGGCTGGGCCGCTCTGGCTGGCTGTATCGTCCTTGGCCCGCGTCTGGGCAAGTACAAGGACGGCAAGGTCAACCCGATGCCGGGCTCCAACCTCGCCCTCGCCACGCTCGGCACGTTCATCCTGTGGCTCGGCTGGTTTGGCTTCAATGGCGGCTCGCAGCTGGCCATGGGCACCGTGGGCGACGTGTCTGACGTCTCCCGGATCTTCGCCAACACGAACATGGCCGCGGCTGCCGGTGCTGTCACCGCGCTGATCCTGACGCAGGTTGTTTACGGCAAGCCGGACCTCACGATGGTGCTGAACGGCGCTCTCGCGGGCCTCGTTTCGATCACCGCCGAGCCGCTCGCTCCGACGCTCTTCGGCGCGCTCTGGATCGGTGCCATCGGTGGTGTGATCGTGGTCTTCACCGTGCCGATGCTCGACAAGCTGAAGATTGACGACGTCGTGGGCGCCATCCCGGTTCACCTCTTTGCCGGCATCTGGGGCACCATCGCCGTTGTCTTCTACAACGGGGACGCCAGCCTGATGACGCAGCTGACGGGTATCGTTGCCTACGGTGTCTTCACCTTCGTCGCCGCTTTCATCGTCTGGTACATTCTCAAGCTGGCCATGGGCATCCGTGTCAGCGAGGAAGCCGAGATGGAAGGCCTCGATACCGCGGAGCTGGGCATGGAAGCCTATCCGGAATTCTCCAAGGGCTGATTTCCTTCCAATCAGTCCCTGCAACCTGGCCCCGGGCGCATGTCGTCCGGGGCTTTTTCATGGGCGCGTGCCAGCGGCCGGGGAGAGCCTGCGCAGCGCATGCGGGCGGACGCCGCCGGGCGGCCCCAATCCTTTTTTCAGCCTGCCGGGGCTGAACACGCGAGGAGCTAAGACCTGTGGTGATGGGCGGGTTGCCCCGAACCGATTAGCGCAGAACGTCCGCGACGGCTCTGGCCACATGATCCACCGTCTCGTTGGTCAGTCCGGCCAGATTGATCCGCCCGTCGTCGACCCCGTAGACCGCGTGATCCGTTCGAAGGCGGAGCATCTGCTCGGGCGTTGCGGGCAGCAGCGAGAACATACCGCGTTGTCGTGCAAGCGCTGCAAAGCGCGTGTCGTTGGTCTCGCGGCACAATGCTTCGGCCAGGGACGCGCGCATGGCGCCGATCCTGGCACGCATGGTGCCAAGTTCCGTTTCCCACTGCGCGCGGAGCCCTGTGTCTTTGAGGATCATGGTCACGAGGCGTGCACCGTGATCGGGTGGGAAAGAGATCGACAGCCGGTTGAGCGTTGCCAGATTTGCGGCCAGCGCGGCGCGACCCCTGGTGTCGGCGCAGAGTGCGAGAAGGCCACCGGCGCGGTCGCGGTAGAGGCCGAGGTTCTTGGAGCCGGAGACGCAGATCAGCATCTCAGGCACCAGAGCCGCCATACGCCGAAGCCCCGCGACATCCGCGTCCAGCCCATCGCCAAAGCCATGGTAGGCGAGATCAACCATCGGCAGCACGTCCGTGTCGATGCAGAGCTGGGCGAGCGTCCCCCAGTCTTCCGGCGCAAGATCGACGCCTGTGGGATTGTGGCAACAGCCGTGCAGCAGCAGCATGTCGCCCGCCGCCATGTTGGTGAGATCGGCGTGCATGCCCTCGCGGTCGAGCGTGCCGGTGGCACGATCGAGATGCCGATAGGCCCGGTGCGGCAAGGCCATGTCACCGAGGATGGCGGCATGGTTTGGCCAGGATTGCGCCGGCACCCAGACACGGCCCTCCGGTGCGATCAGGCGGGAGAGCGAGAAGGCATGGTGCACCGCGCCTGTGCCCCCCGTTGTCGCAGCGCCCACCACGCGGTCCGGCGCAACAGAGTCTCCCAGAACCAGCCTGTGCAGGGCGTCCACGAAGCCGGGATCCCCCGAAAACCCGACGTAGGACTTCGTCTGCTCGGCAACCCACAGGCGATGCTCGGCCTCCTTGACCGCCGCCATAACGGGTGTCTGCCCTGAGGCATCGCGGTAGACACCGACGCCAAGGTCCACCTTGCCGGGCCGCGGATCCTCGCTGTAGGCGCGTATTAGCGCAAAGATCCCATCGGGCGCGGGAACCTGCAGATCGGAGAGACGCATCGCGGCCACGCCCCTCAGGACGGCACGCGAGACGTGTCGATCGCGCGGCGCAGCACGCGCTTGTGCTCGGTCCGGCGGGCGGGAACGAAACCGACCCGCTGGTAGAGCCCCAGCGCACGGGGGTGGTCGAGCGTGCAGGTGTTCACTGTCATTTTCTCGACCCCCGGCGCATCCCATCCGATCTGCACCGCACTCTCCAGAAGAAATCGGCCCAGGCCGCTGCCAACCGCCTCGGGCACAAGCCCGAAATACGACAGGTCACATACTCTGGGGTGGCGGTGGTCCAGCAGGAAGAAGCCGTGCGGCCAACCATCGCGCATCAAGGTGTAAAGTGCTGTTTCACCCCCCTGGAGCCAGGCGGCGAGATCATCTTCACGCTCGTGATGCATATCTTCCCAGGCGTAATTGCTGCCCACGGCATCATAGAGACCGAGAAAGAACCACACGGGCGGCGCTTCGGCCTTGAGCAGCGCGGTCGGCTTGCCCGCAGGCGCCTTGGGATAGCCGCCGGGTGGGCGGGCCGTCATCTCCAGCCAGGTGATGGCGTAGGACACTTCAGTGCCGGCAGGAGTAAGCGTCATGGGGCGTCCGATGTCTCAACGGCAAGCTCTGCGAAGCGGCCCCATTCGGACCAGGACCCGTCGTAGAGCGCGTTCCTGTCGTGCCCCAGGCGGGCCAGCGCAAGCGAGAGGATCGCGGCTGTCACGCCCGATCCGCAGGTTGTGATCACGGGCTGGGCCAGGTCCACCCCGGCGGCGGCAAAGGCATCACGCAGCGCATCGGTGTCCTTCATCGTCCCGTCGGGGTTGAGCAGCAGGCGGTAGTGCAGGTTGACCGAGCCCGGAATATGGCCAGCGCGCAGCCCGGCACGCGGCTCGGGCTCGGCGCCGGCAAAGCGGCCCGGCGCGCGGGCGTCGACGATCTGCCAGTCGCGCAGCTTGGCGGCCTGCGCCACCTGCGTCACGTCCTTGACGAGATGCGCCTGGCGAGACGCGGTCATGTGCCGGTCGCGGGTGAGGGGGGGAAGATCCTCCACCGGGTGGCCTTCGGCGTGCCACTTGGGAAATCCGCCGTCGAGCACGGCAACGTCTGTTTTGCCCATCAGGCGAAAGAGCCACCAGACGCGCGCTGCCGAAAAGAGACCCGCGCTGTCGTAGACCACGACCTGATGACCGTCGCCGACGCCCATGGCGCGCAGACGGCTCATGAATTTTTCCGGCGGAGGCGCCATGTGAGGCAGGTCCGAGCGGCTGTCCGCCACGTCGTCGATGTCGAAGAAGCGGGCCCCGCGGATGTGCGACGCGTCGTACTCCGCTTTGGGGTCCCGGGCCTCGCCGGGCAGATAATAGGACGCATCCAAGACCCTCAGGTCTGGGTCGTCCAGATGGGCGGCAAGCCAGCCTGTGCTCACAAGGGTGCGGGGATCGTCCTGCATGGGGCGCCTATGGGTTGCGGGGTGGGCTTCGCTCGTCCGATAGGATTAGTCCTGCGCGCTCCTGTGGGCAAGGCGCCGCGCTCAAATCTCGCCCATCCGGTGCGACGGAGCGGGCCAACCACGGTCACGGGGGCCAACCACGGGGGCCGGCCATGGGGTCGGTGCGAGCTTCTCCCTTTTGCATCCGGCGGACGCTCTTTTGTTTGACGCACGTGGGGGTTGAATGTTTCAACACATGGGTAGCACGGCGACGGGGCAGGGCATGGCAACCGGCTCAGACACTTTGACGGAACAGCAGCGCAAGTTCCTTACGACGCATCTTGGAGCGGGGTTCTCTGATTCGTCCGACGCAGGGGCAAGCGATGCGCCGAAGGATGGTCCTCCGCCCAAATTGCTGCCGATCTGGGTGACGGCGAAGGAGGCAACCAACGGGCAGATTTCCGCGCTGCAGTCTGCGCTGAAGTCCTCGGGCCTGCCGCTTTTTGAGAAAATCGCCGACAAGGGGCTGCACGGGATCACCAGCGGCGAGCTCTCGCAAATGCAGGCCGCGCTGATGGATTTCGACGGCGCCACGGCGGACACACGCCCGGCGTTGGCCGCCAAGGTGCGTACGGCCGTGGGCGCCATGGAAACGTTGTTGGCCAGCCGTCCGATTGAGCTGCTCGACCGCAATCCGCTGATCAAGACCGTGACGCTGCGGGCGACGCTCGGAGCTGCGGTCGCCGACATCAAGCGCAGTGTCGGATAGAGGGTGCGGCCATGGGACGACGCAAGTGGTATGACGAAGAAATCGAGTGGGGCAAAGAGCTTGCCGATCACATCGGCGCGGGCTACCGCGAGGACGATTACTGGCAGGACGAGTTTGAGGACGACAGCCTCTACGATGGACCGACTGAGGCCGATCAGCGCTACGACCGTTTGATGCTCGACCTGCGGGCGATCGTGCCGGAGGGCGCGACCCCGGAAAGCCTGCTGCCCAAAGTGCCGACCGATGACGCGCAGGGCTTGATTGACGACGCGGATGCCTTGGCGGGAGAGCTGGCGACAGCGTCGCTGGAGCGGCTGCGCGCGGCCGACCCGGACATCGCCCGTCTGGCGGATCGGCGCTCCGACCTGGAAAGCAAGGCCGAGGGTCGCTCCGCGCGGGCGGCGAAGATTGCGGCGGTGCTCATAAAGCTGAGCGTGCCGGACGGCGCGGAAGAGAGCGAGGTCACCGCCCTCAATGCGATCTTCCAAACGGCGCGGGACGCGCTCGATGTTGCACCACGCACGGACGTGTCCTTGCAGGCCGCCGAGGATGCCGTGCGGCGGGCCGTCCCCATGCGTGGCGCGATCGTAACGGCGATCGAAGCCCGCAAGCGCGAACACGACCGGATCGCGGCAGAGGCGCTGAAGATCACCGACACCGGACGGCTGAAGGATCACAAGGCGCTCATCAAGGAAAAGCGGGATGCCCTGACCGACGCACTCAAGCCACCGATCACGACCGCCCGGAACGAGGCGGCCGACACCGCGCTTGGTGTGCTCAGGGAGACCGTCGAGACCTGCAAGACGGAGCTGGAGGCGCTTGGCGGCGGGGACGCGGTGGAGAAGCTCTGCACCGAGTTCGGCATTGACGAGGATGCCTTTAACGACCTTGAGGCCGCCATCGGCGACCGCAAGGCGCTGACGGACACGCTGAAGGCGTTTTCCCCGGCGGAGCTCGGCGCGCTCTGCAAGACCTTTGGCGCGGGGCTCGACGGGGCCAAGGCGCTCGGCCCCTTGATGAAAGACATGGGCGGGGCGACCAAGGTCAAGCAGACCATTGCGGCACTGGGCGGGGGCGACAAGCTCGCAGGCCTCGCCAAGACCGGCGGGCTGGACGGCGCTGGCATCCTCAAGATTTGCGACGATCTTGGCGCGGGCCTTCTGGGTGCCCTGATGGGGTCGTCCAACGACCCTGCGGTGGCGATTGGCCTGCAGGCCAAGATCGGCACTGATATGGCGGCGTTCAAGACGCTGCAGACGGACTCGGGCCTTGGGGGCAAGCCCAAGGCGATGGCGGCGCTCTTGACCACGGGCTGCAGCGGCAACCTCGACGACTTCAAGGATTTCTGCCTGGCCTTCACCACGCCAGAGGCGCGCGCGTCGCTCAAGGGCGTCGTCGAAACGGGCGGGCTGGGCGATGCACCCGAGGCGCTGGGCGCCTTTGTCGCCGAGGGCTGCGGCGGCAAGGCCGACTTCATGAAGACCTTCGCGGACTCGTTCGATGACGATGCCAAGCGCCAGGGGCTGGCGCGGCTGATGGACAAGGGCGGGCTGAAGGGCGAGGTGGGCAAGGTCTCGGAAAAGACGCTGGCCGAAGTCTTCAAGCATATCGGTGGCGAGAAGCCCGACGGCGTGACGGACGACGTGTTCGCCAAGACGCGGGCGGACAAGATGGCCACACTCGTGTCCGGCCTCGACGAGGCGGCATGCGGGGCCCTGAAGACGACGCTAGGCGACGGCGGGCTGGGTACCGATCCGGCTGTCGTCGGGCACCTCCTGGGCACCGGCTGCGACGCCGCGCCGGGCCAAGTCGGCCCCTTGATGACGGAGCTCTCCAGCCACCCGATGAAGCTTGCGGCGCTCAAGTCGGGCCTGCAGAAAGGCGGGCTCGGCACCGTTGACGAAACGGGTGCGGCCACCGGGACCGATCCGCGCACTCTGGCCTTCCTCGTCAAGGATGGCTGCGATGGCACGCCGGGCAAGCTCACCACCTTGCTCACGAACCTGGGCGACACCGGGCGCGCGGACCTGAAGGGGATGCTCAAGGAAGGCGGCCTCGGCACCGACCCTGAAGTGTTCGGTCACCTCATTGGCCTGGGCTGCGACAAGGGCGATCCCACAAAGTTCAACGCGTTGACGGCAGAGCTGGCGAAAGACGCGGATAACACCAAGGCCCTGAAGGCGGTGCTGCAACAGGGCGGGCTCGGCACAAAGGACGACAGTGGCACCGCGACAAAGATCAATGCAAAGTGCCTTGGCAAGCTTCTAGATCCCGGATGCGACGGCAAGCCCAAACAGATCGTCGAGCTGCTGACCCAGCTCAACGACAGCGGGGCGAACCCCGGCGCATTGGGCAACCTCAAGGGCGTGATGACGACAGGGGGTCTTGGCACTTACCCCGACGTGTTCGGCGACCTCTACAAACAGGGCTGCCTCAAGAACGCCGATGGCCCCGCAGACGGTACAGGCGACAAGGAGCCCAAGGTCCTGATCCAGATGATCGGCGCGTTCGGCGGGGCGCCGGCGGAGTTCAAGGACCTCTTGGAGAACGGCAAGTTCAACAAGCGCAGCGGTGACGGCAAGATCTCGCGCCTGGCGAGTGTGATGCGCTATGGGCTTGAGCCCAAGGACGGCTCCGACAAGGACGGTGCCGATCTCAAGGAGCTCTTCAACAGCTTCTCCGGGCAAATGCCCAAGCTCGACACGATGATGGACACGCTGGAGATTGCACCCGATTGGATCCTGGAGGAGGGTCAGCCCGGAGCGCCCAACCAGCCCGGCAAGGGCCTGCGCAACATGGTCTATTCCCCCGGGATCAGCGGCGATCCCAGCCGGATGTGCGCCGATGTCTACGATATCATCATTGGCACCGCGCCGAGCACGGCGGGCATGACCGACAAGGAGCTCTTGCAGCATGCCGCGTCGTTCGAACACCAGAGGGTCGATCCGACCGCAGCCCTCGGC